>NZ_JABXGB010000140.1:0-246 GCF_022627935.1 Ochrobactrum sp. C6C9
GTGCAGGCCGAGGAGTGCTGGCATCGCTCGCTGGCGCCGCTGATGGAAGAGGTGCGCGCGCAGATGGGTGATGGGCCGGTCTATCTCACCTTCGATATCGATGGCCTCGATCCGGCCTTCGCGCCCGGCACCGGCACGCCGGAAATCGGCGGGCTCACGGTGCAGCAGGGGATGGAAATCATCCGTGGCTGCAAGGGGCTGGACATCGTCTCGGCCGATGTGGTCGAGGTCTCGCCACCCTATGAC
>NZ_JABXGB010000141.1:0-246 GCF_022627935.1 Ochrobactrum sp. C6C9
GCGCAAGGCGTGGTGCAGATGGGTGATCTTATCGTCGTGACCTGGGGCGAGCCCATCGGCCAGGTCGGCGGCACCAACGCGCTGAAGATTCTGCGCGTTGGCGAGTACTGATTTTTCATCGTTCTGGAGTTTTCATCATGCCTCTCGTATCCATGCGTCAACTGCTGGACCACGCCGCCGAAAACGGTTACGGCCTGCCGGCCTTCAACGTCAACAACCTGGAGCAGGTCACTGCCATCATGGAAG
>NZ_JABXGB010000142.1:0-245 GCF_022627935.1 Ochrobactrum sp. C6C9
GACCAGATCGATGCCGGTGACCATCTCGGAAACCGGATGCTCGACCTGGATGCGGGTGTTCATCTCGATGAAGAAGAACTCGCCGCGGGCTTCGTCGAACAGGTATTCCAGGGTTCCCGCGCCCCGATAGCCCAGGCTTTCGGCCAGGCGTACCGCGCTGGCGCAGAGGGTCTCGCGCTGGGCAGCGCTCAGGACCGGCGATGGCGCCTCTTCCAGGAGTTTTTGCCGGCGCCGCTGCAACGAGT
>NZ_JABXGB010000143.1:0-244 GCF_022627935.1 Ochrobactrum sp. C6C9
GCCTGGCGCTGATGGTCCTGAAACCCTGGCGCGCGCGCTACCTGGCCAAGGTCGCAGGCTGAGATCGCTACCGTTCCTCTGCTGAATTCCTCCGAACCATGATGCCGCCCGGTGCCACGCCGGGCGGCATTTTCTTTTGAGGACACAGGCCCGCTTCCCGCCCGGGCGACGGATTGCCCCCTCCTGCCGTATACTTCCCGTTCTCCTGCATCGCCTGGCAAGCCATCTGCAACCGGCTTGCAAG
>NZ_JABXGB010000144.1:0-241 GCF_022627935.1 Ochrobactrum sp. C6C9
GGAGGACAAGGAATTAATCCAGCGAATCAATTCCACGACGAACGGCGCTAGCCTGACTCCGCAACCAAATCATCACAAAAGCCCCGCATAAAACTGCGGGGCTTTTGGTGTTTTAAGGGCGAGTGAAAGGAAGGGGAGGGCAGATTGCGACCAGGGAAGCGCGTTCTAAAGCTTGTCGCATTTATTCGGCCTCATACCCAGCAGCCTTAAAGAAGTTCTGGCATTCATTGATGGAGAAGAG
>NZ_JABXGB010000145.1:0-240 GCF_022627935.1 Ochrobactrum sp. C6C9
GCGATTTCAGGAGTTTATGATTCTCTGTGGTTTACCAAGACTACGGAGGATCACATGGCCTGGACTGAAACCGCCCGGCGAGACTATGTCAGACGTGGCTTGCGCTATGCAAGCGATTGTACCGACGATGAGTGGGCAGTTGTTGCGCCGCTTTTGCAGCCGATGGGCAAAGTCGGCCGTCCGCGCGAGCATGATCCCCGCACATTGTGGAACGCAATCCAATACATCGCGACAACCGGC
>NZ_JABXGB010000146.1:0-239 GCF_022627935.1 Ochrobactrum sp. C6C9
CGTACGGCCTCCTTCTCCGCAACGGGCGAGGGTGGTTCGGCTGCCGTCGAGAACGCAACCGTGCCTGCCGATCCGGCCCTGTCGAGCTTTGTTGGCAATGCGCTGTCGGCTTCGGATCGTCCGGAACTGACCTCGGCGAAGATCATCATCTCGGGCGGTCGCGCACTTGGTTCGGCTGAAAAGTTCCAGGAAGTGATCCTGCCGGTTGCCGACAAGCTCGGTGCGGCGGTTGGCGCCAG
>NZ_JABXGB010000147.1:0-236 GCF_022627935.1 Ochrobactrum sp. C6C9
GGAAGTGACCAGCCTGCCCCGGCACCCGCGCCGAGATGTGCGTATCGATCAGGTCGGTCATGCGGAAATGCGCCAGCAGCCGGTACAGCGCCGACAGTTCGCAGCGCGCCTGCCACTCCGCATCCTCGGCCCCCGTCAGGCCCAGCCGGCGGGCGGCGGCCTGCTCGGTTTCATCAAACTCTAAGCCCGCCATGACTCACTTGCCCTGGTTGAGCGCGGCCGGCATGGCGCTGCCT
>NZ_JABXGB010000148.1:0-235 GCF_022627935.1 Ochrobactrum sp. C6C9
CGGTAGAACGCACCGGCGGTCATGCCCGTGCCCGATCCGGACCCACCGGGCGCGGTCGGGTGCGCCGGCGGGACGCTCGGGCCCTGGCCGCTCGCGGGCGGCGTCGAGGACCACGTCGGGGGCGTCTGGTTCGGCTGTGCGGGCATCGGTTCGGTGGCTCCTGGCGGGACGGAGTCGTGCAGCGGGACGGTCTCGGCCTGGTCGAGGCGGGCGGTGTCGGTCATGACACCAAGCT
>NZ_JABXGB010000149.1:0-234 GCF_022627935.1 Ochrobactrum sp. C6C9
GCTGATGCCCGTGGCGCAATTCCCGGGTGAACGCAATTGGGGCTACGACGGCGTCCTGCCCTATGCACCGCAGTCCTCTTATGGCACCCCCGAACAACTCAAGCACCTGATCGACAGCGCCCATGAACACGGCCTGGCGGTGATCCTCGACGTGGTCTACAACCACTTCGGCCCCGACGGCAATTACCTGGGCCAATACGCCAAGGCGTTCTTTCAAGAGGATGTGCACACGCC
>NZ_JABXGB010000014.1:0-125078 GCF_022627935.1 Ochrobactrum sp. C6C9
CTATCTTGCCCATCTGTCGCATCTGTATATTGCTGTTATATATGTCGATCACATAAGATAGATTATGGAACATAAGTATCCATAAGTTTGCGACACAACAGCAAAACCCGACCGTGCATTATTTTTGGTGTTGGGGGCGGTAATTTTCGAAATGCAAACATTCTGGCTTGTCGTCCGGCCTATAGATTCACCCAGATAATCAAGTTGCAGCCTTGCGGTTGAACGTTATCCCCAGCCAACCCCCGAGTGAAAATTCATCCGAATCGAGTTTGAATTTCTGTCCCTTCAACTGACAAACGGAAGCCTCAAACCCTAGAAATTACGGAGATTTTTGCCAGAATCTGATGTAAAATAGAGTGGCAAAATTGTACGGAAATTCGTTTTTCCGTACCCGTTTTCGCCCACAAAAATCGCTCCCAATTTTTTGATTATTTGTATTGATTCAATGTGTTGCTAAGTTCGCTTGCATGTGGTCCGCTTATCCATAAGATGCAGGACATTTCATAAATTTCAAAAGAGGGGTTCTTAAATGTATCGGAAATTTCTACTGACAGGCTTATGTCTTCTGGCACTGGCAGGTGCGGCATCTGCCGAAACCGTACTCAATCGCGGTAATGACACAGATCCGGCCACTCTCGACCATCACCGCACCTCCAGTGTTGCCGAGGGTAACGTGCTGCGCGATCTCTATGACGGTCTGACCATTCAGGATGCTGACGGCAAGGCAATTCCCGGCGTCGCCAAGTCCTGGGATGTTTCCGAAGACGGCACGGTCTACACCTTCCATCTGCGTGACAATGCGAAATGGTCGAATGGCGATCCGGTCACCGCAGGTGATTTTCAGTTCACGTTCCGTCGTCTGATGGACCCGAAGACAGCTGCCGGTTATGCCAGCATGCTGTTTGTCATCAAGAACGCAGAAGATATTGCAGGCGGTAAAAAGCCTGTCGACCAGCTTGGCGTTGAAGCTCTCGACGACCATACGCTGAAGATCACGTTGAACGCCCCTGCTCCGTATTTTCTCGAGCTTCTGACACACCAAACCGGCTTTCCGATGAATCAGAAAAGCGTTGAGGCCAATGGCGACAAGTTCACCACGCCCGGCAAGATGGTGACCAACGGCGCCTATATGCTTGAGAGCTTCACGCCGAACGACAAGATCGTCATGAAGAAGAACCCGTATTATTATGAAGCGGATCAGGTGAAGATCGATACGGTGAACTGGATTCCCTTTGAAGACCGCGCCAGCTGTATGCGCCGCTTCGAGGCCAAGGAAGTGCAAATCTGTTCCGACGTTCCCGCCGAGCAGATGGATTATGTGAAGAAAAATCTCGCCAAGGAATTCCGCATGGCGCCTTATCTCGGCGTCTATTATCTGCCGGTCAAAGGCAAATCGGCGGACAGCAAGCTGAAGGACGTCAAAGTGCGTCAGGCGATCTCGCTGGCCATCGACCGTGAATTTCTGGCCGATCAGGTCTGGCAGGGAACGATGCTGCCCGGCTATTCCATGGTGCCGCCCGGTATCGCCAATTACCTGAAAGACGCGCCGAAGCTCGATTATTCCGACGACATGCTGGAGCGTGAGGACAAGGCCAAGGAGCTTCTGAAAGAAGCCGGCGTAGAGCCAAATACGCTCTCCATCGAGTTGCTTTACAACACGTCCGAGAACAACAAGAACACCATGGCGGCCATTGCCGACATGCTGGGCAATATTGGCGTGAAGGCCTCGCTCAACGAGACCGAAGGCGCAACTTATTTCAATTTCATGCGCGATGACGGCCCGTTTGATATCGCGCGTGCTGGCTGGATCGGCGATTACAACGACCCGCAGAACTTCCTGTTCATCAGCCAGGGCAATGTCAGCTTCAACTATTCCAAGTGGAAGAACGCCGACTATGACGCGCTGATGGCCAAGGCGGAAAAGACCACCGATCTCGGTGAACGCGCCAAGGTGCTGGGCGAAGCCGAAAAAATCCAGCTTGATGAAGTGGGCAATATTCCGATCCTCTATTACTCCTCGCGCGCGCTCGTTTCGGACAAGGTCGCCGGATGGAACGACAATCTTATGGATAGCCACAAGACCCGCTGGCTTTCCCTCAAACAGTAATTTCAGACAGGGCTGCGCTTGGTGGCGCGGCCCTATTTTTTGACGGAAAAGGGACGAGATACCCCTCTCCCGCCAGCGTTTCCGTTTTCGCCTTACGATGGGCGAAAGCAGACAAAATACCAGAACAACAATAATCTAAAGCCCTTAGTGGGATTTGCCGGACAGGTTTTTGACCATCCGGCAAAGAAGGGACAACGACATGCTGGGCTATACGCTCCGACGATTGGGTAGTGCGATACCCACGGTCTTCATTATCGTCACGCTGACATTTTTTCTGATTCGGCTCGCGCCGGGCGGCCCATTCGACCTTGAGCGCCCGATTGATCCGCTGATCCTCGAAAACCTCAAGCGCGCCTATAATATGGACGCGCCGCTCTGGCAGCAGTATCTGATTTATCTTGGTAATCTCTTGCAGGGCGATCTCGGCCCGAGCTTTACGCGGCGCGATTTTTCCGTGAATGACCTGTTCGCGTCAGGTTTGCCGGTGTCGATCATGCTTGGCACTTTGGGCCTGACGCTGGCGGCGATCATCGGCACTTTTCTCGGCACGCTTGCCGCGCTGAAGCAGAATTCCGCCGTCGATTATTTCGTGGTGGCTCTGGCGACCTTCGGCATCACAACGCCCAATTTTGTTGTAGCCCCCCTTCTCAGCCTGCTCTTCGGCGTCATTCTGGGCTGGGTTCCGGCAGGCGGTTGGTCATCGGCCAATGTCACCTACTGGATATTGCCGGTGCTGACGCTTGCTCTGCCGCAAGTGGGGGTTATTGCCCGTCTGGTGCGTGGCGCAACCATTGAAGCGTTGCGCGCCAATCATGTGCGCACCGCCCGCGCCTATGGCTTGCCGACCCGTGTTGTGGTTGGCGTTCATGCTTTGCGTGCTGCTATGCTGCCCGCCGTTTCCTATCTTGGGCCGACTGCCGCCGCCCTCCTCACAGGTTCGGTTGTGGTCGAGACGATTTTCGGCATTCCGGGCATCGGACGCTATTTCGTGCAGGGCGCGCTCAGCCGTGATTACACGCTCGTCATGGGCACGGTTGTGGTGATCTCGATCTTCGTCGTGGTGTTCAATCTGATTGTCGATCTTCTCTATGCATGGCTTGATCCGAGGGTTCGCTATGACTGATCTGACCGTACCAACGGAAACCGCCGAATTGAGCATGCCAAGCCGCTCGCTCTGGCAGGATGCATGGCTGCGCCTGCGCAGGAACAAGGCCGCCGTCGCCAGCGCTATCGTGCTTGCCGTCTTGGCTCTTGCGGGCATTTTCGGGCCGATGCTGAGCCCGCATCCTTATGACAAGATTTATCCGCAGTTCGTGCGTGTTGCGCCAAGCCTCGAAGCCTATCCGCGCGCGGATACGATCCTGCCCGGCCTTGAACGCGAACTCGCCCGCGCGCGATTGAAGGCCTCCGCCGAACCGGAACTGACCGGCAACAACATCATTGTCGACTTTACGGCGCAACGCCCAACCGACGACCGTGTTCTGCGTTATTTCCAGCGCTCCGATCTGTTCAGCAATCCGAAGGTGGAACTGGCCGCCGACGGCCTGAGCGGCAAGCTGACGCTCAACGTAAGCCGAAATTATTTCCTGCTTGGCACGGATAATCTCGGTCGCGATCTGATGACGCGCATCTTCATCGGCGTGCGCATGTCGCTGGCCATCGGCCTGCTAGCCTCGGCCATGTCGCTGGTGCTGGGCGTCTCCTTCGGTGCGATTTCCGGCTATCTCGGCGGGCGCATCGACAATGTCATGATGCGTGTTGTCGATATCCTTTATTCGCTGCCGTTTATCTTCTTTGTGATCCTGATGCTCGTCTTCTTCGGGCGGTCAATATTCATCATCTTCATTGCCATCGGCGCGACAGAATGGCTGGATATGGCACGCATCGTGCGCGGCCAGACATTAAGCCTCAAGCGGCAGGAATTTGTACAGGCGGCGGAAGCGCTCGGCGCTACACGGCGCGGGGTCATCACGCGGCATATCATTCCCAACGCGCTGGGCCCGGTGATCGTCTTCGTCACATTGCTTGTGCCGAAAGCCATTCTGCTGGAAAGCCTGCTCTCCTTCCTCGGCCTTGGTGTGCAAGACCCCCTCACCTCGCTCGGCTTGCTGATCTCGGAAGGTGCCCAAAACATGCGCGGTGCAAGCTGGCAATTGATCTGGCCCGCAGCAACATTGACCATCATTCTGTTTGCGCTGAACTTTTTGGGCGACGGCCTGCGTGACAGTCTTGACCCGAAGGACCGCTGAGATGACGAAGGAAACCATTCTGAGCGTTCGCGATCTGCGCGTGACCTTCGACACCCATGATGGCCCGGTTCCGGCAGTGCGTGGTATCGACCTCGACGTCAAGGCCGGGGAAACGGTGGCTATTGTGGGGGAATCGGGTTCCGGCAAAAGCCAGACAACAATGGCGCTGATGGGGCTGTTGGCGCGCAACGGCAAGGCAACAGGACAGGCGCTCTATCGCGGTCAAGACCTGATCGGCATGTCCGACAAGGCGCTGAACAACATTCGCGGCGCCAAGATCACCATGATCTTTCAGGAGCCGATGACTTCGCTCGATCCGCTCTATCGCATCGGCGACCAGCTTGCCGAACCGTTGCGCTATCACCGCGGCATGAGCAAGAAACAGGCGCGCCCGCGCATTCTGGAACTGCTGAAACTCGTTGGCATTCCGGAGCCGGAACGCCGCTTCGACAGCTATCCTTACGAACTGTCGGGCGGCCAGCGTCAGCGCGTGATGATCGCCATGGCGCTCGCCAACGAGCCCGATATTCTGATTGCCGATGAGCCGACCACGGCGCTCGATGTCACCATTCAGGCGCAGATACTCGATCTCCTGGCCGATCTGCAACAGCGCCTTGGCATGGCGGTTGTGTTCATCACCCATGACCTCGGCATCGTACGCCGCTTTGCCGACCGGGTTTATGTGATGCGCTCCGGCGAGGTGGTCGAGACCAACCAAACGGAGGCGCTTTTTACCGGGCCGCAGCACGCGTACACCCGGATGTTGCTTGATGCCGAACCGGAAGGCGAAAAGCTGCCACCGCCGGATGAAGCGCCTGTCTTGGTCCGCGCCGATAATGTCAAGGTCAACTTCCTGATCCACAAACCTTGGCTCGGCGCTGCCAATTACATGACCGCCGTTAACAATGTCTCGCTCACGCTCAAGGAAGGTCAGACCATTGGCATCGTTGGCGAGTCCGGTTCGGGCAAATCCACGCTCGGCCGTGCTATCCTGCGGCTTCTCGATTCCGAGGGCCGCATCGCCTATCTCGGCAAGGAATTGCCGCGCGACCCGCAAGCCATGCGCCCGAAACGCCGGGAACTGCAACTGGTCTTTCAGGACCCGTTTGGTTCGCTCAGCCCGCGCATGACGGTGGGGCGCATCATCACCGAAGGGCTGCTGATCCACGAGCCACAGCTTTCAGCCAGGGAGCGTGACCGTCGGGCGCAGGAAGCGCTGAAAGAAGTCGGGCTGGACCCCGCCATGCGCAATCGCTACCCGCATGAATTTTCAGGCGGACAGCGCCAGCGTATCGCGATTGCCCGCACGATGATCTTGAAACCACGCGTCATCGTTCTGGACGAGCCCACAAGCGCGCTCGACCGCTCGGTGCAGAAGCAGATCGTGGCACTGCTGCGTGATCTGCAAAAGGACCACGGCCTTTCCTATCTATTCATCAGCCATGATATGGCCGTGGTTCGCGCCGTGTCGGATTATGTGATCGTGATGCGCAATGGCAGGATCGTTGAACAAGGCGACACCGAACAAATCTTCGATCATCCTCGTGAAGACTATACCAAGACGCTGATGGCGGCAGCGCTCAGCGAGGAACGTTTCGGTTCGGCAAGCTAACGCAACCGATATTTTGCAATACAGACGATGAAAACGGGGCTTCGGCCCCGTTTTTTATTGCCCGGTTTAGAACTGCGAAGAAACGATGTGTCCGGCTGTAATTTCAAAATAGGTATCAATAAAACAAAGGCAACTAATAGGCGTTGTAAAATAAATATTAAAATGAACAAACTGTCATATTCCTTATATTATTGCAGAAATATTGCAAGCCTAAGTATTTGGAATGAAATTATTCTCAATAAAATAAGGAATGAAATCTGAAATAATTTCACCTAAACCGGGAGAGATATATGCGAAGTTCTCGTCGAATTGTTCGATTATTAGCTGCGACTATTTATCTGTTTCCTTCTTATTCCAACGCGCAACAGGCCGAACCATCTCGAGCATTCACGTCCGACGCGGAATATCTGGCAAGCTGGGGCCTCCCCATGATCAACCCCATCCCCGCATACCGACGCGGTTTTACAGGAAAAGGCATCACGGTCGCCGTGCTCGACACTGGCATTGATATCTACCATCCGGAATTTGCCGGGAAAGTGCATCCCTGGTCGAGAAACTTCGGCACTTTCATGCACGAGCGGGATGTTCGGGACCTTCAGCGAAACGGGACGCCCATCGGGCACGGAACCCATGTCAGCGGCACCATCGCCGCAGCCCGCAATGGAACCGGCATGCATGGCGTTGCCTATGATGCACAAATCCTCGCCTTGCGGGCCATCGTGCCGGACCGGCAATATGACGCGATCAACAGGGCACTGCGCTATGCATCAACGACAGGGGTGAAGGTGCTGAACGGCAGCTATGGCCCCTATGCGTTTCCTACCCCTTACAACAATCGCAATTATCAACGGTTGAGCTATCAGCCGATTCTGTATGGCAACTATCTTCGTAATGATTACGAGGCACTGAAAGTCGCCGCCAAAGCCGATATCGTCATGGTCTTCGCTGCCGGCAATAATTACAAGGTTCAGCCATATTCGTCAGCGCAGCCGAGCGGCAGCGCCCTGTTTCCTGCAATCACACCCCAGAATACCGCGCTCGGCAAATATAAATTTGTCGATGGTCGCCGCCGCGATCTCGACATGAACAATCCCAACACATTCCGCCTTTTGGCACCGAATGATCCTGCCGTCGCCAATCTCGACTTTTCGGATTTGAGAGGCTCGATCATTGCCGTTGTTTCCGTTGGTCCAAACCGGCAAATTGCGAGCTACAGCAATCGCTGCGGTATTGCGGCAGAATGGTGCATGGCGGCCCCAGGCGGTGATACGGGCGGCGCTGTTTACTCGACCTATCCCGGTGGCGGTTATTCCTACATGCAGGGCACATCCATGGCGACGCCGCATGTGGCCGGTGCCGCCGCCGTTGTGCGTCAAGCCTTTCCCTATATGAATGCGCGGCAGACCATTGAAACCCTGCTGACCACCGCCACCAATATCGGCCCGACCGAAATCTACGGCCAAGGCCTCCTGAACCTTGGCGCTGCGATCAACGGGCCGATGAAATTCCGCCATGCCGAAGGTTTCGACGTCGATACGCAGGGCTATTCTTCAACCTGGTCCAATCCAATCTCCGGCATCGGCGGTCTGACAAAACGTGGCGCAGGCATTCTGCGGCTCACCGGTGATAACAGCTTTACCGGCGATTCCGCAGTCGTCGGCGGAACGCTGATCTTCGACGGCGACAACTACACATCCGTCCGGGTTGCGAGAGCCGGGCGGTTAAGCGGCATCGGCAGCGTCCAATCCGTGACCAACGAAACCGGCGGTGTTGTCGCACCCGGTGATAACGGTGTCGGCACGCTGACCGTCAAAGGCGATTACATCGGCAAAGGTGGCACGGTCGAGATTGCCACCGGGATCGGTGCCGATAATAGCGAGACCAGCCGTCTGGTCATAGCTGGCGACAGTTCCGGCAACAGCCAGCTTCGCCTTGTTTCCTATGGCCAGACCAGCCATCAAATTGCCGATGATACCAAGATCATAGAGGTTGCAGGCAATCCGGCGGGTACATTCGCGCTCGCAGGCGATTATACGACGGAAGACGGCGAAGCGGCGGTTGTTAGCGGCGTCTATGCCTATGAAATCACCGCAACACCTGACCAGCCGACCGAAGCCCCCTCGCCTGCGGCGTCAGAACCCGCTGCTTCTGCGGCAACCGCGAATAGCGTGGCACTGACTGGTGACGGCGGATTTTATCTGCGCAATACATCCGCCAATGGCGAAAAGCGCTACAATCCGTCCATGCCGATCTATGAAGGCTATGCGCGCAATATGCAGGCGTTGAACCAGATGCCAAGCTTGCAGCAGCGCGTCGTCAATCGATACTGGACCGATAATGTGCTGCCCAGCGACGATGTTAAGGACGGCCACGCGACAGCAGGACCGGATATCGCCATCGACAAATATGGCGTCTGGGGCCGTATCGAAGGAACCCACAGCAAATTTGCGGCGGGCGGCTCCACCGCCGATGTGACGCAGGATATCGGCGTATTCGTCATGCAGGCCGGTATCGACGCGATGTTTCAGGAGAGCGAATCCGGTCGCCTGATCGGCAGTCTGACGGCGCAATACGGTAAAGCCAGCAGTGATATCTCGTCGTTTAGTGGCGATGGCACCATCGACACCGACGGCTGGGGATTAGGCGGCGCACTCACCTGGTATGGCAATAATGGCTATTATCTCGATGGACAGCTCCAGTTGACCTGGTATGACAGCAAGCTCGTGTCCGATACACTTAAAAAGTCATTGGCCGATGGCAATAAGGGCTTTGGCTATGGTCTCAGCCTTGAAGGTGGACGACGTATCGAAGTCAACGAACATTGGTCGATCACACCGCAGGCGCAGCTTGTCTGGTCTTCGGTGGATTTCGACAGTTTCCACGATGTCGCGGGCGTACCTGTCGATCTGCGTAACGGCGACAGCCTCAATGCCCGCATTGGGCTGGCGGCGGAATACCATAATGCATGGCATGACGAAAATAACTGGCTGACCCAGACCAAACTCTATGTCGCCGCCAATCTCTATCAGGAGTTCATGAACGACTATAAGATCAGAGCGGGTGGTGTTGATTTCAAAAGCGAAAACGACAAAACCTGGGGCGGTATCGGCGCCGGTGGAACCTATGCCTGGGCCGATGGCAAATATGCGCTGTTCGGCGAAGGCATGGTCAAGACCAGCTTCGAGGATTTCGGCGATAATTATAGCCTCAAGGGAACGCTCGGTTTCAAGGTAAACTGGTAATCTCACTTCATAACAACCAGAGGACCCCGACAGGGGTCTTCAATTAGAAAGCAGATTTCGGGACGTTTCAGCAGCGGCCTATGCTAAAAAGCCTTATGAGAGATTTGTTTGATCAGCTTGAACCTGTTGAGATTCTTGCGCCCGGCGCAGTACTTCTGCACGGCTTCGCATTGCCGGAGGAAGAAGCGATTTTGAAATCAGTCGCGGATGTCAGCGCCGCCGCGCCATTTCGGCATATGGTGACGCCCGGTGGCTATCGCATGTCGGTCGCCATGACCAATTGCGGGCAAGCGGGCTGGGTAACCGACAAAACTGGCTATCGATATAGCGCCAATGACCCTGAAACCGGGAAGCCATGGCCAGCCATGCCGGACGCCCTTCGGTCTCTCGCTGAAAATGCCGCCCGACAGGCCGGATATCCCGATTTTTCGCCCGATGCCTGCCTGATCAACCGTTACGAGCCCGGCGCAAAGCTGTCCTTGCATCAGGACAAGGACGAGTGTGATTTCGCCAATCCGATTGTATCGGTTTCGCTTGGTCTTCCCGCTACCTTCCAGTTTGGCGGTCTTAAACGCAACGACCCGATCACCAAATACCCCTTGCACCATGGCGATGTGGTTGTCTGGGGTGGCCCGTCACGCCTTTATCACCATGGCATATTGGCGCTGAAAGATGGCGAACACGACAAGGTTGGTCGTGTTCGCCTCAATCTGACTTTCCGAAAAGCGTTTTAAACGCCTAGTTCAAAGCCTGCTGGCGCGTTTCGACATTGATCAGGAACGCAATCACACCTGCGAGCGCCAGAAGGCCAGCAAACATTGCGACAGCCACGTTGAAGCTCTGGCTGATGACGATGGCCAAAGCCGACGGCGCCAGAAGGCCACCAAGGCGCGCCATGGCACCCGCCGCGCCCATGCCGCTGGCGCGCAGGGCTGTCGGATAAAGCTCCGGCGTGAAGGCATAGAGCGCGCCCCATGTGCCGAGCAGCGCGAAGCTCATGATCAGGATTGATGCGCCGACTACAGCCGAACTATTGGCAATCGTGAACAAGGCACAGGCCGCAGCGCTGATGAACAGGAAGCTGATCAGCGTCTTGCGACGGCCCCATGTTTCAACGCCGTAAGCGGCGAGTGCATAGCCCGGCAATTGCGCCAGCGCCACCACGACCAGAAAGCCGTAACCGCGCACGAAGCCGAAGCCGTCACCGGCGAGCTTGGCCGGTATCCAGGTGAAAATGCCGTAATAGGACACGGAAACGAGAAACCAGATCGCGAGCGTTGCGAGCGTGCGCTGGCGAAGCTTTGGCGACAAAAGCCGTTCATCCGTCACGAGAAGCGGGGCTTCAAGCCGCGCCTTCGGCGGCAGTTCCGGCTTTCCGTTGCGGCGCAACACGCGGTTCATCACCGATTTTGCTTCATCCGCGCGACCGGATTTCAAAAGATGCATTGGTGATTCCGGCACCCAGAGGCGCAGCCAGATACCGATAAGCGCAGGCGCTGCGGTGACGACGAAAATATAGCGCCATGCATCCTCGACACCGGCAAGGCTCGCGGCCCATGCGGCTAGCGCGATCACCACGGTGCCCACGGCCCAGAAACCTTCCAGCATGACCAGCCAGCGACCACGGTTCCTGGAGGGCAAAAACTCAGCCATCATGGCATAATCGACAGGCAGCGTTCCACCGACGGCCACGCCGGTCAGGAAACGCAGTGCAAGCAGAACTTCGAAACCAGGTGCGAAGGCTGACAGCAGACCAAACACGGCATCGCACGCGACGGTGATCAGCAGCACACGGCGACGGCCATATTTATCGGCGAGTCTGCCGAACACGGCTGCACCGACCAACATGCCGAAGAAGAAAAGCGTTCCGGTTTGCAATGCCTGCGGCACGGTCAGCCCGAATGTTTTTGCAATGGACGCTGCTGTGAAGCCGACAGCCAGAACCTGCATCGCGTCCGCTGCCCAGACGAGGCCGAAAACCCCGAGCAAGCCTCGTTGGAATGCGCCCGTCCCCGCCTGATCGAGCGATTGTTCGATGGTGATCTTCATGCCGTCTACGTCCCTCTCCGGCCGAATAAAGTGCGAGCATTTACAGCGCTGCGCATGCCGTCCTGTCAATCGCTGTTTTCTGAAACTGCACCGTCTTTTGCCTGCAAAAAAGCCCACAGGCTTTCAGCACGTGTCGAAAGCGGTGCATCGTGGCGGAAGATGCGAATTTCCGTCGTCAGATCCCAATAGGGATCGACCGAAGCGGGCACCATATCGCCACGACGGATTTCTTCTAGAACCAGACTTTCCGGCAGCCATGCCATGCCCCACCCGGCCTGAACCATCGCTTTGAGACCGATAGACATGGTGTTCTCATGCACGACCTTGCGCGCAAAACTTGGACCGGACGCAAATTTCTGCGCCAGAGCCGCGCCGAAGAATGAAAAGTCGCCATAGCTGAGATAGGGCAGTGGCGCGCCGGTCTCGATAGCGCGATCCAGCACAGGCCCTTCCCCGGACGGCAACGACACCGGGATCAGCCTTTCTGTGCCCAGAATGATCGACGGAAACCGTTCCCTGTCGATCAGGATCGGCACTGACGGATGCGCATAAGTCAGAAAGAAATCGACTTCGCCTTCGGTCAGGGTCGCGATATTGTCTTCAAACCCGCCGCGATCCGGCGCCAGATGCGAATGAATATTGCCGATGGTCGCATCAATCCCCTTCAGCCATTGCGGAAAGAACGTGACGGTCAAAGTATGCAAGGCAGAAAATTTCAGCGCAGGGTTTTGTCCTTGCCGGCTTGGCTGAAGGCTTCTGCGCGTGGCGTAAAACTGCCGGACCGCATCTTCCGCGACGTGAAGAAAGGTCTTCCCTTCATGGGTCAACTGAGCCGGAAAGGTGGCGCGATTGACGAGCGTTACCCCCAGCCAGACCTCAAGCTGCTTGATCCGCCGCGAAAAGGCCGACTGCGTCACATGGCGCGCCTCTGCCGCCCGGGAGAAGCTCGACGTTGACGCAAGCGCGATGAAGTCTTCCAGCCATTTCAGTTCCATAGGCGCTCCTTAGGGGAGTAGGGGAATAAGGGAGTAAGGGAATAGGGCAGTAAGGCAGTATGTTTGCGTCTCGGACAGGCGATAACAACAGCTATCCACCTATTCCCTTACTCCCTTATTCCCCTACTCTCTTCCCCTTATGCAATTTCTGCATAGTGATTGCAAAACATAGCATTGGCCAGCCAAATTCTTTTTTCCTACCGTCCTTTCAATCGAGAAATGCAGATGCCGAGGACGTATTTTGGCCAGAGTAATTTATGTGAACGGAGCCTTCGTCGACGAAAGCGACGCAAAGGTTTCGGTTTTTGATCGCGGCTTTCTGTTTGGCGACGGAATCTACGAAGTGAGCGCTGTGATCGATGGACGTCTGGTCGATAATGATCTTCATCTCGCCCGGCTGGAACGCTCGGTCAAAGAAATCGACATCGCCCTGCCCGTCTCGCTTGACGATATTCGCAAGGCGCAGATTGAACTCATCCGCCGCAACACGCTGCGCGAAGGCGTGGTCTATATGCAGGTGACGCGTGGCGAAGCTGATCGCGATTTTGTCTATGCAGACGATATCAAGCCCAATCTGGTGATGTTCACGCAGGCCAAAAATCTGGCCAATGCACCGTCGGTGCTGCATGGGGTTCGTGTCGATGTCACACCGGATACGCGCTGGGCACGCCGCGATATCAAGACCGTCATGCTGCTGGCGCAGGTGATGGCCAAGAAACAGGCCAAGAGCAAAGGCTTTCATGAAGTCTGGCTGGTTGAAGACGGCTTTGTCACCGAAGGCGCTTCATCGACCGCCTTCATCATTTCGCATGACAATGTGCTGGTGACCCGTCCCAATTCGCATTCCATCCTGCCCGGCTGCACGCGCCGGGCCGTTCTGAAAATCGCCGAAGAACAGAACCTCACCATCGAGGAGCGGCTGTTCACGGTCGATGAAGCCAAGGCCGCCAAAGAGGCCTTTCTCACGAGCGCATCGAGCTTCGTGACGCCGATTATCGGCATTCAGGACCACACCATCGGCGATGGCAAGCCGGGTCCGCATACGCGTCGTCTGCAGGAAATCTACATGGATCTGGCCCGCACGGGTGCAGAAGCCGTTCTCTAACCCAAAAGAAAGCAAGAGGGGAATATGACAATAAAAAACCTATTTAAGTCAGCAGCTTATGGCGCATTGTTCGCAAGCGTCGCCACAGCGGCAGGAGTAAGCAGTGCGTCTGCCGCCACCGAAGGTTACGGCGATTGCCCGCTGATCGGAGATAAGGGATCGGCATCGATCACCCCGGCTGTGCCCGGTCAGTTCACCGTCATCATCAACCTGCCTGCCATCGGCCAGTTCAATGGCGATACGCCGGACACGATCAAGGACGGCTATGAATTCTGCATGGCCGTTAATATTGCGCATCGCCTTGGCCTTGAGAAAGTAAAGCTGGTCAACGCCTCGTTTGACTCCATCGTTGCAGGCCAGAACAAGGATTATGACATCGCGCTGGCGCTGATCTCCGTCACCGAACCGCGCAAGAAGGTCGTTGATTTCTCCACGCCTTACATGAACTCCGATTATGGTGTAGCGGCCCGCGCCGACAAGCCGGTGACGGAAGCTGAAATGAAGACGGTGAAGGTCGGCACGCAGGCTGGCACGACGCTGGTTCCTTTCGCGCAGGAAACGCTGAAAGTTGCAAGCCTCGATGTCTTCGACGACACCGCGTCGATGTTCACCGCGCTTGCCGCTGGCAAGGTCAATGCCGTGATGACCGATCTGTCGATCATTCTCGGTCAGGTGAAGAATTCCAACGGCAAGCTGGCAGTGGTCGGCAAGTATGAATCCAGCGGCGAAACCGCCGGTATTTATCCGAAGGGCACGGAAAACAAGAAAGTCATCGATCAGCTGATCGCCGACATGGGAAAAGACGGAACCCTGAAGAAGCTGGAAGCAGCCTATTTGCTGCCGTCATGGGGCATGTCTCCGTCCGACGTTCCACTTTGGAAGCCTTGATCTGACGGTTGGCCGGGCCGCGCCTGCGATGGCAGCCGCGGCCCGGTCTTCCGATTTTGACACCGTGGCAGCACGTTTCCAAAACGGCGCGCGACCACCTTGCCTCAGCGAGAATATCTATGTCCCATCCGGCACCGGAAGCCAGCGCAGAGCGCGCGCGGCAATGGCGCAGCCGAAACAAAGTCCGCACCCATAGCGGTCGGTCCTTGTTGGCTTTCGCCTTTTCGTTCATCACCCTTCTGGCTTCGGCGCAGACCGTCCACAGTGTGACCAGCTATACGATCTCGCAGGGCTGGCCTGCGACGCCCGTTCTGACCATCGGCTGGTTGCTGCTTTTGGCTCCGCTCGCCGTATTGTGGTTCGCCTGGCGGGCTGTACAGCTTTCAATGCAGGCCGGGAAAAGCGCCGATATCTACGCGGGCCGGGAACTGGGTGCACGTGCTTCGGATATGTCCTGGCAGGTCATCTCCTATGCCGTTGCCGTGCTGATCCTCTGCGCTGGCGCATGGTTCATGATCGTCAATGATGCTGCGGTCAGCCGCACTTTCTTCGATGTCAGCCTGATTGCCAAGTCGGCGGGTACCGTACTCAAGGCCTTCGGCACCAACATCGTCATCTTCTTCGTTTCAGCCATTCTGATCCTGGTCTGGGCGCTGGTCATTGCGATTGCCCGCACGCTTCCCGGAATGGCTGGCAGGCCGATCCGCCTGCTCGCCACCTTCTACAGCGATCTGTTTCGCGGCCTGCCCGCCATCATCACGATCTATCTCATCGGTTTCGGGCTGCCCCTGACGGGCCTGCCGATCCTGAAAGACCTGTCGTCCAATGCCTATGCGATCATCGCGCTGACGCTGACCTATGGTGCCTACACGTCCGAAGTCTATCGCGCCGGCATTGAAAGCGTGCATCCAAGCCAGATTGCAGCAGCGCGCTCGCTCGGTCTCTCTTATGTCCGCACCATGCGCTATGTCGTGGTTCCGCTGGCCGTACGCGGCATCATTCCGCCGCTGATGAACAACTGCATCAGCTTGCAGAAAGATACGGCGCTGGTCGCGATCATCGGCACCATCGACGCCTTCAACCAGTCGAAAATCATCGCCAGCAATTATTTCAACCTGTCGGCTGTCACCACCGTCGCCATTCTGTTCATCCTGATCACCATTCCGCAGGCCCGTTTTGTCGATCGTCTGATCGAACGGGATCGCCGGAAAATGCGTTCGAGTATGTGAGGAATACGGATATGGCACTCGTTGAAATCGACAAGGCAATCAAGCGTTATGGATCGCTGGAGGTTCTGTCCGGCATCAGCCTCGACATCGAAGAGCATCAGGTCGTTTGTCTGATCGGCCCTTCGGGCTGCGGCAAGTCCACGCTTCTGCGCTGCATCAACCGGCTCGAGACCATTGATGAAGGCGAAATCCGCCTGCATGGTGACCGTGTGACCGGACCGGGCGTTGACCTCGATGTCCTGCGCCGCGAAATCGGCATCGTGTTTCAGGGCTATAACCTGTTTCCGCATATGACCGTGATGGAAAACGTCACGCTCGGCCCGACAAAGGTGCTGGGCATGCCGGTCAAACAGGCGCAGGAAAAAGGGCTTGCCCTCCTTGCCCGTATCGGCCTTGACCACAAGGCGAAGGAATATCCGGACCGGCTTTCCGGCGGACAACAGCAGCGCGTCGCCATCGTTCGGGCGCTGATGATGGACCCGACATTGCTGCTTCTGGATGAGATCACCTCGGCGCTCGATCCAGAACTGGTATCGGAAGTGCTTGATATCGTGCGCGATCTGGCGACCAAGGGCATGACCATGGTGCTGGCCACCCATGAAATGGGTTTTGCACGTGAGGTTGCAGACAAGGTCTGTTTCCTGCAAAACGGTAAGGTCTATGAAGAAGGTCCGCCGTCGCAAATCTTCGGCAATCCGCAGGGCGAGCGCACACAAGCCTTTCTCAAGCGTATTATCGAAGCCGGGCGTCTCTGACCCACAGGTCTTTTAAAAACGGAACTATGACATGACTGCAACCGCACGTGACTTCGGCATCATCTGTGGCACCATGCCAACCGGCGCAAAAAATGCCATCACTGATGTGCCGGGTGTGCGGGTCGGCCACCACACTCTGCGCTATGGCGATATCAATACCGGCGTGACGGCCATTTTGCCTCATGATGGCAATCTGTATCGGCGTAAGGTTCTGGCTGCCTGCGATATCATCAACGGGTTCGGCAAGAGTACGGGGCTGGTTCAGATTGAGGAACTCGGCACGCTGGAAACGCCGATCCTGCTGACCAACACTTTTGGCGTCGGCACCTGCGCCAACGCCCTTATCCGCGACGCAATTGCCGCCAATCCCGATATCGGACGCACCACCGCCACCGTCAATCCGGTGGTTTTGGAATGCAATGACGGTCCGCTCAGCGACATTCAGGCCATGGCCGTAACCGAGGAACACGCGCGCCTTGCCTTGCAAGCAGCAAGCGACGACGTGGCCCAGGGTAATGTCGGAGCTGGAACCGGCATGAGCTGCTTTGGCTTTAAAGGCGGTATTGGTTCATCGTCCCGGCAATTCGTGCTGGATGGCTCGACCCATCATCTTGGTATTCTAGCGCTAACCAATTTCGGACGCGCTGGGGACCTCGTGCTTCCCGATGGACGCCGCCCCTCGCCCAAGGCCGAAGCGCAACCAGAAAAAGGCTCGGTCATTCTCGTGCTCGCAACCGATGTGCCCATGGAACACCGACAGCTGAAACGCGTCACGCGTCGTTGTGGTGCGGGTCTGGCGCGGCTCGGCGCATTCTGGGGCCACGGCAGTGGTGATATTGCTGTCGGCTTTTCAACCGCCGTGACTTTCGATCACGACGAGCCGAGTGACTTCACCCGGATATCGGTCCTCAATGAAAACCGGATCGACACGCTGTTTCGCGCCGCGGCGGAGGCAACGCAGGAAGCGGTGTTGAATTCCATGTGCGCGGCGGAAGCCATGCGCGGACGTGCCGCAAACCGCCGTTCATTGGCCGACTGGCTTGCCGCAAACGCCGCATAGGCCACTGCCCCCCAATATTTCAGTCCCCGTTCCGGCAACTGAACGGGGGCACATAGTTGGCGTTGTAACCACAACGCGAATATCATATTCCTCGCGCATCCGTCACTGTAATCGGAAGTCTGATCGCAGCTCTTTCAAGCATTATAAATAGTATAGCCAATTTTATTGCTAGCAATTTAAAAATATGTTGCCTCGATGTACATACTCTCCAATCCATATTAAAAACAATGCGAATTTTTTATTGATTACTTTGAGGAAATATCAAAATTTCGAAAGTCCCCCTTTGCGCGATTTTGTTGTTTTTTCCGTTCAGCGCGGGCTGTGTTGCAGTTGGGCCGGATTATCGCGCCCCTGTCATCAATACGCCCCCCGCGTGGAACAGTAAGGCCAGCACCGTTGCTCCCAATCTCGCAGACTGGTGGAAAAACCTGCGCGATCCAATTCTGGACCAGCTCATTGCTGACGGCATTGAGGGCAGTCCTAACGTTGCGATAGCAAAAGCAAAAGTACGCCAGGCGCGCGCCAGCTACGCGTCGGCGGGTGGCACACTTTATCCGTCCGTGGATGGAAAAGGCAGTTTCACGCGTTCTGGTGGTGGTGGCAGCGCCGCCACTAGCACGTCGAGTTTCGGGTTAGATCCTGCATGGGATATCGATTTGTTCGGCGCGAACCGGCGCGGTGTCGAAGCGGCGTATTACGCAAAAGAGTCGGCGAGCGAACAGTTGCGTGCGGCGCTCGTCAGTCTGATCGGTGATATCGCAACCAATTATGTCCAGTTGCGCGGCGCGCAGGCGCAGATCGCAATCGCCGGGCGCAATGCTGCTTCACAGCGCCGAACTGTTGCCCTCACCCGCACGCAACTGGAAGCCGGCAACATATCACAGGTTGATCTGCTGAGCGCACAAACGCAGGCCGATACCACAGAGGCCGAAATTCCTTCACTGCGCATCAGCTATGCCAGTTCTCTGAACAAGCTATCCACGCTGACGGGGCGTTCGTCGCTTGCGCTGGCCGCGATATTGGACAAGCCCCGGCCCTTGCCTTCCGCACCGCGCAGAATAGCTGCCGGATTACCTGCAAATCTCTTACTAAGCCGCCCCGACATCCGCGCTGCAGAACGAGATTATGCTGCCGCAACAGCCAAGATTGGCCAGAGTCAGGCGACACTTTATCCAAGCGTCTCCCTTATTGGCAAAATCGATACCGGCGGTGCAAACTTTGGCGATCTTGCCCGTTTGTCGACCATAGGCTGGTCATTCGGTCCCAACCTCACGATACCTGTTTTCCAGGGCGGCAAGCTGCTTGCTGATGTTGATGCGGCCCGGGCAACGCGGGACGAGGCTTTCATCAAATACCGCCAAACTATTCTGGACAGTTTGAGCGAAGTGGAAAACGCCAGTGTCCAATTCAACCAGAACCGTCTGCGCATCGCTCAGCTCGAGAAGATTGTGGGTAACAACCGTAAGATCACTGCGTTGACGCTCGACCAGTTCAAGGCCGGATCCAAAAATTTCCTCGACGTCCTCAACGCCCAACGCAGTTTGCTCGATCAGGAAAACGCGTTGGCGCAAGCACGCGTGGAGATCATCACCAACTACGTCGCTTTGCAGAAGGCACTCGGCGGAGGTTGGAACGGTCGGATCGACATCGACAGATCTGAAGTCGTGGACGGCTATACTGGTCCGCATCTCATGAAACCTCCCATGGCGACCGCGCCTGATCATCCTGCGAGGCCGCAATGAATTCCGCCAACTCTGTATCGAAGCGACGTTTTCGCAAACGTTGGGGCGCGGCCCTCCTTGTCTTGATGCTGGCCGCTGGTCTGTCGTTCGAACAGTGGTCCGCTCACGAGCCGCTGCCCGAGATGACAACCGTAGAACGCGGTGACCTTGAAAGCTCTGTGGTTGCGTCGGGCACATTGCGCCCTAAAAATCTGGTTGCCATTGGCACTCAGGCCACGGGGCGGATACTTTCGCTCAAAGTGAAAACCGGACAGCATGTGAAACAGGGCGAAGTCGTCGCGCTCATCGATGCCGCGAGCCAGCAGAACGATCTGGACAAAGCCCAGGCAACACTGCGTCAGAACGAGGCCACTCGTCAGCAGAACCTCGCCGATCTGGAACTGGCGAAGCTGGATCTTGCCCGCAATCAGGCGATGATCGGAAAAAATGCTGTCGCGCGATCTGAATATGACAAAGCAGTAGCCGGATTGAAAAAGCAAAAAGCGGCCTTGGCCAATACGGAAGCCTTGATCGCGGCGTCGAAGGTTGAAGTCCGTATCGCGGAAACCAAGCTTGCCTACACTCGGATCACGGCTCCCATTGATGGCACCATACTTTCAACGGTGGCGCAGGAGGGCCAGAACGTCAACGCGCAGCAAACCGTCCCGACAATCGCGATCCTCGGTCAGCTCGACACGATGACGGTGGAAGCCGATATTTCGGAAGCGGATATTACGCAGGTGCACGATGGCCTGCCGATCTACTTCACCATTTCCGGAAGAAATTCAAAACGTTACGATGCAAAGCTCGAAACAATCGAGCCTGCGCCGGATTCCGTTGTGAGCGACAAGAGCTTCGGCACCAGCAACGGCCTGTCGGCTTCAAGCGGCGTGACGGCCTCTGCCGTTTATTACAAAGGCAAGTTCAGCATTCCCAACACCGATGGTCTGCTTCGCACCTATATGACGGCGGAGATCCATATCGTTCTGGCGAAGGTCAAAAATGTCCTGCTCGCTCCTGTGTCGGCGCTGAAACCGCTCGGTAATGACGACCCGGATAGTCCGGGTAAAGCAACCGTCCGCGTGCTGAATGCCTATGGAACGCTGGAGGAGCGCACCGTGGAAACCGGAATCACCGACAAGATCAACACGGAAATCCGCTCAGGCTTGCAGGAAGGTGACAAGATCGTCACCGACAATCAGGAAACCACTGTAACGACTGACGGTGCCTGACATGAGCGATATGCCGTTGATTTTGTTGAAGGCTGTTTCGCGCCATTACCCATCCGGCGACGGTTTCACCACGGTCCTGCGCGATATCGACCTCACCATCCAGTGCGGCGAGATGGTGGCGATTGTCGGTGCGTCCGGTTCTGGAAAATCCACGCTGATGAATATTCTGGGCTGTCTGGATCGTCCCTCGGAAGGGCAATATCTGATTTCAGGACGTTCAACGGCGAAACTGGAGCCGGATGAACTGGCTCAGCTGCGGCGGGAGCATTTTGGTTTTATCTTTCAGCGCTATCACCTGCTGAATGAGCTGGACGCAGTCGGCAATGTCGAAATACCCGCGATTTATGCGGGACAGGCGCGTGAAGCGCGGCGCGAACGCGCCCATGAAATCCTGCGGCGGCTTGGCATGAGCGGTCGGACGCACCACCGGCCCAACCAGCTTTCCGGCGGCCAGCAACAGCGTGTGTCGATAGCCCGCGCGCTCATCAACAACGCTGATGTCATACTCGCAGACGAACCGACCGGCGCGCTCGATAGCCGGAGCGGCGAAGAAGTACTCGGCATTCTTCAGGAACTGAACCGTGAAGGCCGCACGATCATCATTGTCACGCATGACAGGGCTGTCGCGGCGCGCGCAAACCGCATCATCGAAATCCACGACGGAGAAATCACAGCCGATACGCTGAAGGCTGTCGATTGCCGCAGCATTCGGACCAATGATCCCCTTGCTGCATCGGAGTCGGAAAAACATAATCTTTTCAGCGGTATGCGTGATCGCTTTAAAGAAGCCTTTGCGATGGCCTTGCGCTCCATGAACGCGCACCGCATGCGAACATTCCTCACCATGCTGGGGATCATTATCGGAACGGCCTCCGTCGTCTGCGTCACGGCACTAGGGCAAGGTTCACAACAGCGCATCCTCGAACAGATCAGCAGCCTCGGCACCAACACGCTCTATATCGGCCCCGGAACCGGCTATGGCGATCTGAAAGCGGCGCTTGTCACCACATTGAACGTTGACGACGCAAACGAACTGGCCAAGCTGCCCTATGTCGTCGCGGCAACACCTGAAAGTTCCACGATGGGAACGGTCCGCGTTGGCAACAAGGAAGTCAGCATCACGGTCAATGGTGTCAGCGAACGTTATTTTGCGACCCGTAAAAGCAAGCTGGTTGAGGGGCGTTTCTTCGACAAAAGAAGTCTCGATAATCTCGCGCAGGACGCGGTGATCGACACGAACACCAAAAAGGAATTGTTCCCCAACGAGCAGGGCACCGTGGTCGGCAGGGTCGTTTTTCTGAAACAGATTCCTGTACGGATCGTCGGAGTTACCAAAGCCGATGAACAAGGCATGTCCGGATCGAGCAAGTTGGAATTGTTTCTGCCCTATACAACTGTTCAGACGCGCATGACCGGCTCGCGCGCTTTGCAGTCGATAGCCGTTCGCATTCGCGACACTATGGACCCGGCGATCGCCGAAAAGATGGTGACGGCGTTTCTGCAAAGGCGTCATGGCAAAAAGGACTTTTTCATCTTCAACAGCGACACATTGCAGAAAACCATTCAGGCCACGACGGCAATGCTGGCCCTCCTTGTGGCGAGCATCGCGGGCATTTCGCTCTTTGTTGGGGGAATCGGCGTGATGAACATCATGCTGGTCGCAGTTTCGGAAAGAATCAACGAGATCGGCGTGCGCATGGCAGTTGGGGCGCGGCAAAGCGATATCCTGCAACAATTCCTCATCGAATCTATCTTGGTCTGTCTGATCGGCGGCATTGTCGGGGTGCTTGTCGCTGGCGGTTTCGGTCTGCTGTTCGCGCAGTTCAGCACAATGTTCAAACTGATCTACTCGCCGACATCCATTGTAGCGGCGCTGCTGTGTTCCAGCCTTATCGGAATCGGATTCGGTTTCATGCCCGCCCGCAATGCCTCCCGACTCGATCCCGTCGTAGCGCTTGCCCGTGACTGAGCCGCGCACCGGCAGCGTTTCGGGTAACGCGCTTTAAGGGAGTAATTTATATTCACAACCCATGCGGGTTTTCATATTTCTAATAAAATTCATTAACTTATAATACTTACTATTTGTTTTTGTTGACTATTCTTGTTCTTTGGAATGAATTTCCCCACAGAAAACCAGCTGTCAACCGCGGCGACCCTGTCAGAATTTTCTGGGCGACGGCGAATTTATGAAGGGGGTTGTTAACCTTCATTTTTTATTACTTGGGCTCATTCAGGCGACAGTATCTATGGTTCAGGTATCATGCGTAATTTGAGAGAAAATTTCCCCCATTCGAATGGAAATCATACAGAGAACGCCTCGGACCCGAAGCCCCAGCGTGGCCAGACGGAGGCGCGTAATCCGACAGATGACGGCGCCTGGAAAATCCATTTTTCTCTGGGCGAGAATGTCCGTTTCACCCGCACGCCGGAAGTGGAACTGATGCGTCGTCGCGGCGAGGACCTGCCGGATGTCAACGCTCGCCCGCAGGTTCAGCCTGTTGCGGAAGCGCAGGAAGCCGTTGTTGAAAAAGCAGCCGAAGTCCAACCAATGGCGGTCGCCGCATTGCAGCAGAGCGTTTCGCTCGGCATGGTGCAACCGCCCGTCGTACCCGTTCCGCCTGCCCTGCCGGTCATGCCAGCTGCCGTCGCGGCACCTGTCGTTCAGGCGATACCAGAACCTGTGGTAGCGCAGGCTCCTATCGCGCCCGCAACTGACATCACAACGTCTGCCTTCGCCTATATTTCCGACTTCGCCTTCTGGGAAGGATGCGATGTTGAGGCAAGCCTTGCGCCGACCGTGCCGCTTGTTGCTGCGGTACCCGCCGCTCCCAAAAAGCCAGCGCCGACTGTTGAATCCATTCTGGCACAGTTCCGCATTCGTGAATGGAACAGCCAGCCGGAAGAAACGCCGGTTGCGGCAGTTGTTGCTGAACCACAGCCAGTAACAGAAGTTCCGACTCCTGAACCCATTGTAGCGTCAGAACCTGTCGCCGTGGCTCCAGTCATTGCTCTGGTTGCAAAGGCAAAGGCAATCGCTCCGAAGAAGGTCGAAGCTGCACCGCAGATTGCGGAAGTTGCCGAGGTTTCAGGTGAAGCGACCGAAGACGATGTGGTGCTTGCCGTCGCAGAAGCCGAAGAGCACAGCGTTGAAGAAATCGAAGCGCCTGCACCAGTCGCAGCTACGCCTGCTCCGGCAAAGGCTGCGCCGTCGATTGCCCTCTATCAGCCGCAACCCCTCCCCCGCGCGGAAGCCCCGGTCATTCACGGCGAGTACGAATTCCCGCCACGCGAGTTGCTGCAAATGCCGCCCGCACTGGATGGCAATGTCATCACGCAGGAAATGCTGGAACGCAGCGCAGGTCTGCTGGAAAGCGTGCTGGAAGATTTCGGCGTGCGCGGCGAGATCATCCATGTCCGTCCCGGTCCGGTGGTCACGCTCTATGAATTCGAGCCTGCTCCGGGTGTGAAGTCCTCGCGTGTCATCGGCCTCGCTGACGATATCGCCCGCTCCATGTCGGCGCTCTCCGCCCGCGTGGCTGTGGTTCCGGGTCGCAACGTCATCGGCATCGAATTGCCGAATGCCAATCGCGAAACCGTCTATCTGCGCGAGATGATCGACTCCCGCACCTTCGAAGCATCGAATTACCGCCTGCCGCTTTGCCTTGGCAAAGGCATTGGTGGCGAGCCGATCATTGCTGAACTCGCCAAGATGCCTCACCTGCTGGTCGCCGGCACCACGGGCTCGGGCAAGTCGGTTGCTATCAACACCATGATCCTGTCGTTGCTCTATCGGTTCAAGCCGGAAGAATGCCGCCTGATCATGGTCGATCCGAAGATGCTGGAACTGTCGATCTATGATGGCATTCCGCACCTGCTCACCCCCGTCGTGACCGACCCGAAAAAGGCCGTTGTTGCCCTGAAATGGGCCGTGCGCGAGATGGAAGAGCGCTATCGCAAGATGGCCCGCCTCGGCGTCCGCAATATCGAGGGTTTCAACGCCCGTGCGGCTTCGGCCAAGGGCAAGGGCGAAACCGTCATGTGCACCGTGCAGGCTGGTTTCGACAAGGAAACCGGCGAGCCGACCTATATTCAGGAAGAACTCGACCTGACGCCCATGCCGTATATCGTGGTCATCATCGATGAAATGGCCGACCTGATGATGGTTGCGGGCAAGGATATCGAAGGCGCGGTGCAGCGTCTGGCGCAGATGGCCCGTGCCGCTGGTATTCACCTGATCATGGCGACCCAGCGTCCAAGCGTTGATGTCATCACTGGCACGATCAAGGCCAACTTCCCGACCCGTATTTCCTTCCAGGTTACGTCGAAAATCGACAGCCGCACCATTCTCGGTGAAATGGGCGCCGAACAGCTTCTCGGCCAGGGCGACATGCTGCATATGGCCGGTGGCGGTCGTATCGTCCGCGTCCATGGACCGTTCGTTTCGGACGAGGAAGTGGAACAGGTCGTCAATCATCTGAAGGAACAGGGTCGCCCGGATTATCTGGCAACCGTGACGGAAGATGAGGACGCCGAAGAAGAAACCGCCGATGCGGCTGTCTTCGACGCGACGTCGATGGGGTCCGAAGACGGCGACGACGTCTATGATCAGGCGGTCAAAGTGGTGCTGCGCGACAAGAAGTGCTCAACCTCCTACATCCAGCGCCGTCTCGGCATTGGCTACAACCGTGCAGCCTCGCTCGTCGAGCGCATGGAAAAGGAAGGTCTGGTCGGACCTGCGAACCATGTCGGCAAGCGCGAGATTCTCACGGGCAATCGCGACTGATTTAATCGATATAATCACTTTAAAAGGCCGGTTTGCGAAAGCGAATCGGCCTTTTCTCATCCAATCTCAAGCGCTTGCGCGATGTTGCAAGAATGCCCTTGTCAATATGTAAATTATGATTAATACTTTGGATATTCGTACATTCTTGATGACCGGCCGGGGTAGCCCGGATGCTACTCTGTGCCCAAAAAAACAGGGAGAATGGTTGATGAAAAGCATAATCATTGGGCCTACCGACAAGGATCGTACAGTTACGCAGCAGATACTGCATCGCATTCATGAGCAGATGCCAAAGCCGTCTGAAGACAAGACGCAGGTTTGCAATGTTTTGCGCCGTTCGAAGGGCGGTTATTCGCACCGGCGGCACAAGGTTCACAAGCTTGCCTGATTTTGCCCCATGAATTGAATATTATGTCGGTTCGTTATCAGCGCCACATGCCATTCTCGGCCTGCTGGCGCTGTTATTTTATCCGCTCCAAACTATCTAAATCCGCATGGCTGGTTTATGAGGGAGCATTGCTCCAGTTTCAGTAAATTCAGGAATGTGCGATGACGACCGAAGCCGATGGAAACGACGTGAAAAAGAAATCCGGTTTCTTTCTCGGTTTTATGGCCGTTTTGGCTGGCCTGTTTTTCCTGCTTTTTATGGGTCTTGGCGTCTGGCAGATCGAACGTTTGCAATGGAAACTCGATCTGATCTCGCGCGTGGATGCTCGCGTCCACGCCGAGCCCGTTGCTGCGCCGGGCAAAGATGACTGGGCCAATGTCAATCAGAAGGACGATGAATATCGTCATGTCACCATCACCGGCACTTATCTGAACGATAAGGAAGTGCTTGTGCGTGCGTTGACCGAACGCGGCGCCGGCTATTGGATACTCACGCCGTTGCGCACTGCTGATGGATCACTGACCTATATCAATCGCGGCTTTGTGCCGGGCGACAAGCGTGATCTGTCAACCCGCCCGGAAACGCAGATTGCCGGTGAAACGACCGTGACCGGACTTCTGCGCATGCCGGAGCCGGATGGGTTCTTCCTGCGGCCCAACGATCCAGAGAAGAACAGCTGGAACTCTCGCGATGTTGCGGCTTTCGCCGCGAAAGAGAAACTTGGCACCGTCGCACCCTATTTCATCGATGTGGACGCCAAGTCCAATCCGGGCAACCAGCCGATCGGCGGGTTGACGGTTGTATCCTTCCGAAACAGCCATCTGTCCTATGCAATCACCTGGTTTGCGCTCGCAGCCATGGTCGCCGGGGCTGCGGTGTTCGTCTGGCGTTACGAGCGCAAATCCAGAGCTTAAACATGCAATGCGTGGCCAAGCGCCTTCATGCTGGCCTCGGCAAAGCCTTCGCCCAAGGTCGGATGTGCATGGATTGTCCCAGCAATATCTTCAAGGCGCGCGCCCATTTCAACGGCTTGCGCAAAGGCAGACGACAGTTCAGAAATACCGACACCGACCGCCTGAATCCCCAGAATGACGTGATTGTCTGCCCGCGCCACCACGCGGATAAAACCGTCTTCCCTCTCAACCGTCATGGCGCGGCCATTTGCCTGAAACGGAAAAATACCGATCTGCGTATTGTGGCCTGCCTTGCGCGCCTCATCGGGCAGCAGTCCCACCGTTACGATTTCCGGGTCGGTGAAGCAGACGGCGGGGATGCAGCGCTTGTCCCAGGCCTGCTTGCCGCCCGCGATGATCTCGGCAACCATTTCGCCCTGCGCCATGGCGCGATGCGCCAGCATCGGCTCTCCCGTGACATCGCCAATTGCGTAAACGCCGCGCATCGACGTGCGGCAGCGATCATCAATGCGGATGAAACGCCCATCCATATCGAGCCGGATTTCGCTCAGACCCCAGCCGTCAGTCTGCGGCTTGCGCCCGACCGTCACCAGCACCTTGTCGGCCTCGATGCGTTTCGCTGAACCGTCAGCCGCCAACACTTCCAGCGCCTTGCCGTCGGCGGTCAGTCCCTTGGCCGATGTGCTGGTCAACACCTCCACGCCAAGCGCTTTCAATCGTGCCATGACGGGACGCGTCAGTTCGGCATCATATTGCGGCAGGATGCGGTCGGTGGCTTCCACCACGGTGACTTTGGAACCCAGCTTGGCGTAAGCCGTGCCGATTTCGAGCCCGATATAACCACCGCCCACAACAGCTAACTTCTCCGGTATCGCTCCCAGAGACAGGGCTTCCGTGGACGAAATGATATTGCCACCGAAGGGCAGCGCCTCGATTTCAACCGGCACGGAGCCGGTGGCAATCACGATATTTTCCGCATGAATGGTCTGGCGGCCCGTATCGGTGTCAACCAGCACGGTCTTGCCGTCCATGAACCGCGCCTGCCCCTGAAACATGCGCACGCGCGACCGTTTCAACAGCCCTGCGACGCCGCTATTCAGCCGATTGACGATGCCGTCCTTCCATTCAAGCGTTTTGCCAAAATCGATAGCCGGATTTTGCGCGGTAATACCGAGTGCGCCTTTCGATGCGAAATGCGTCACGCGGTGGAATTCATCCGCCGCATGGATCAGCGCTTTCGACGGAATACAGCCGACATTGAGGCAGGTGCCGCCGAGGCGCTTTCGCTCGACCAGCACGGTGTCGATGCCGAGTTGCCCTGCCCGGATGCCACAGACATAGCCGCCGGGACCGCCACCGATGATCAGAAGTTTGCAGTTAATCTCACTCATAAGTTCAGCCTTCCACAAAGATCATCGCAGGCGTTTCGATGAGGCTTTTCAGCTTCTGCACAAAGACAGCCGCATCCCATCCATCGATCACCCGATGATCGAAGCTGCATGAAAGGTTCATCATCTTGCGCGGCACGAACTGGGTTCCGTCCCACATTGGACGCACGGCAATCTTGTTGACGCCGACAATCGCGACTTCCGGTCGATTGATGATCGGTGTCGTGGCAATCGCCCCGAGCGGTCCAAGCGACGTGATGGTGATGGTGGAGCCGCTCAGTTCTTCCCGCTTTGCCGTGCCGTTGCGGGCGGCGTCGGTCACACGCGATAGCTCGGAAGCTGCTGCGAAAACGGTCATGCTCTCGGCATGACGCACCACGGGGACGATCAGGCCATTTGGTGTCTGTGTGGCAATGCCCACATGCACACCGCCAAACTGGCGGATAATATCGGCTTCATCATCGAAATGCGCATTGAGACCCGGCTGTTCTTTCGCCGCCTTGACGATGGCGCGGATGACGAATGGCAACAACGTCAGGCGCGGACGCCCTTCCTTCTTCTCATTGTTGAGACTGGTGCGTAGCTCTTCAAGCTGCGTGACATCGACTTCCTCAACAATGGTAATATGGGGAATATGGCGTTTTGCATCCGCCATTCGTTCGGCGATCTTGCGCCGAAGCCCGATCACTTTGATTTCGTTAACGGATGTATCGGCGGCATAGCCGGACAAGGCCGTTGCAGCCCCGCTTTCGGCCTCAAAAAACGCGTCCAGATCTTCATGCGTGATGCGGCCCGCAGGGCCGGTTCCGCGAACACGTCGTAGATCGACACCCGCGTCGCGCGCGCGCAACCGGACCGATGGCGTGGCCAGAGGCTTTTCGCCTTCTGCCCGGACAGGGCCAGCGCCCGCAAAAGTGCGGCTCGGGGTTTCACGCTTTGGTGCTGCCGGCTTTGGCGGAACGGGCGTCTGCAACAAGACCGGCACTTCCGGATTCTGCGGCTTTGGCGTTTCAGCCTCTATCGGACTATGCGCTGGCTCTTCCGCCTTCGGTTCCGCGCTTGCACCGGAAGCACCTTCGATTTCAAGCCGCACCAGTTCAGAACCGACGGCGATCTTTTCCCCCACTTCGCCATTGATCGCGATGACTTTGCCAGCGCGTGATGACGGGATTTCCACCGTCGCCTTGTCAGTCATGACAGCGGCCAGAAGATCATCCTCACGAATGATATCGCCAACCTTCACATGCCATTCGACAAGTTCTGCCTCGGCAACGCCTTCGCCAACATCGGGGAGTTTGATTGTAAAATGAGCCATGGTCTCTCCCCTCACGCTTCCATGATAGACACAAGTGCGCGACCGACACGATCAGGACCGGGGAAATATGCCCATTCCTGCGCATGCGGATAAGGCGTGTCCCAACCGGTCACGCGAATGACAGGCGCTTCGAGGTGATAGAAGCAATCGCGTTGCACGAGTGCCGCGAGTTCGGCGCCATAGCCACAGGTCAGCGTTGCTTCATGCACGATGACGCAACGGCCCGTCTTGCGCACCGATGCCATGATCGTCTCCGTATCGAGCGGCAGAAGCGTGCGCAGATCGATGATTTCGGCATCGACGCCGGTTTCCTCGGCGGCGGCCAGCGCCACATGCACCATGGTGCCATAGGCCAGCACCGTAACCGCGCTGCCCTCGCGGCGAATGGCGGCCTTGCCGAGTGGAACCGTATAATAACCTTCCGGCACTTCGCCCAGATCGTGCTTCTTCCACGACGTCACCGGCTTGTCGTGATGGCCGTCGAAGGGGCCGTTATAAAGCCGTTTCGGCTCGAACATGATCACCGGATCGGGATCTTCAATGGCTGCAAGCAGCAGGCCTTTGGCGTCGGCTGGTGTGGACGGCATGACCGTCTTCAAGCCCGACACATGGGTGAAAAGCGCTTCCGGGCTTTGGCTGTGGGTTTGCCCGCCATAAATACCGCCACCGGATGGCATGCGGATCACGATGGGGCATGTGAACTCGCCCGCCGAGCGATAGCGCAGACGGGCGGCTTCGGAAACAATCTGGTCATAGGCCGGATAGACATAATCCGCGAACTGCACCTCGATGCATGGGCGCAAGCCGTAAGCCGCCATGCCAATTGCCGTGCCGACAATACCAAGCTCGCTGATCGGCGCATCGAAACAGCGCTCCTTGCCGTATTTCTTCTGCAAACCGGCGGTGCAGCGAAACACGCCGCCGAAATAGCCGACATCCTCACCGAACACGACCACGTTCTTGTCGCGCTCCATGGCAATGTCGTGGGCATTTTGGATCGCCTCGATCATTGTCATTCTGGGCATAGTCATCTTGGTCATTGATCAGAACCCCGCTTCCTGACGCTGGCGAACAAGATGCGGCGGCGTTTCTGCGTAAACATCCTCGAACATGTCGCGCATGGACGGTTTGCGCCCGTCATGCAGGGTGCCAATGGCTTCCGCCTCGCGCTGCGCGCTGACGACAAGGTCCATCACTTCCGCTTCCGCCTGCTTGTGGCGGTCTTCCGACCAGACGCCGCGCAAGATCAGATAGTTCTTCAGTCGCAAGATCGGATCGCCAAGCGGCCATGCATCGCTTTCCGCCTTGGGGCGATAAGCGGACGGGTCGTCCGAAGTGGAATGGCCGCCAGCGCGATAGGTCACATATTCAATGATCGTTGGGCCAAGATTGCGCCGCGCGCGCTCGACCGCCCATTTGGCAACAGCGTGAACGGCCAGATAGTCATTGCCGTCAACGCGCAGCGCCGGAATGCCGAAACCATGCCCGCGCGCCGCGAAAGTACCGGAGCCACCGCGTGCAATCCCCTGAAATGTCGAAATCGCCCACTGGTTGTTGACGATGTTCATCACCACAGGCGCCTTGTAGGTCGAGGCGAACACAAGGGCTGCGTGAAAGTCGCTTTCAGCCGTCGAGCCGTCGCCGATCCATGCGGCGGCAATTTTGGTGTCGTGGCTGATTGCCGAGGCCATCGCCCAGCCGACAGCCTGCGTATATTGCGTCGCGAGATTGCCGGAAATGGTGAAGAAGCCGTGTTCCTTGGAGGAATACATCACCGGAAGCTGGCGGCCCTTCAGCGGGTCCTGCTCGTTGGAGAAAATCTGGTTCATCATGGTGACGAGCGGATAATCATCAGCAATCAGAAGTCCGGCCTGCCGATAGGTGGGGAAATTCATGTCGCCCTTGCGCAGCGCCTTGCGAAAGGCGCAGCTGACTGCCTCCTCGCCCAGATGCTGCATGTAGAACGACGTCTTGCCCTGACGTTGCGCCATCATCATACGCGCATCATAGGCACGCAGGATCATCATGTGGCGCAGACCGTCTTTCAGCTCGTCATCGGTGAGCGTCCCGGCCCACGGACCAACCGCCTCGCCTTCGCGATTGAGCACGCGAATGATGCTGAAAGCCAGATCGCGCATCGCTTCCGGCTTTTCGTCTATTTCCGGTCTTCTGACACTGCCAGCACGAGGAATTTTGACATGGGAGAAATCCGGCGCATCGCCGGGCCGCCATTCCGGTTCGGGAACATGCAGGGATAGTACGACATCGTCGCTCATGCGGGCATACCTCGCAATGGGCCAAGAACTGGCCTCGCAAAACTGGCACTGAATGTCGAACGGGTGGAATTCTGTTTGGGTCCGGCGAACAGGCTTCTTCAAAACCCGGTTTCCGGGTGGCCTTTCAAACACAGATTGACCGCATTCCTCCCATGCGACGTGAAGCCGGTTTTCCTCCTCCGATTTCACTGTCATTCAGGGTGATACGGGTTACAAAATAAAGCAAGATTATTTTCATGGCCTCGAGAGGTGATCCTGAAGTTTAGTTCTCCTACCTGAAAATGCATCGCTTCATGAGGTCAATGAAATAAGTGTATTTCCATGTTTTATATAGGATTTGATATGGAATGTTTCGGCGGTCATGCGCGCAATTTTCTTACGCAGCATTGACGAATGCGTCAGTACCATCTGGTACTCTATCGAGCGATATCCGCTTCATCCGATAGTGCCTGAGGCACTTTGTCCACCGCGTCGCGATGATAAAACTCACAGAAAATGCGATCCGGGAACCTGATTCTCGCGGGCACAAAAAACCGCGCTTGAAACAAGCGCGGTTCAATTTCATCGAATGTCGAATGGTTTAGCGGACAGCCTTGCCGTCATCGTCAAAGCGATGCGTCTTGTCCGCTTCCGGCGACACGAAGATGATGTCATCTTCCGTATAATGGTGTTCACCAAACAGGCGAACGGTGATGAGTCCCGCCGCTTCGGTTTCCACATAAAGAATGGTATCCGCACCAAGATGTTCGGCGTGAATGACCTTGCCCTTCCATTTGCCGCTTTCGCGGCTGACGCCGAGATGTTCCGGACGGATGCCGATGGTCTTCGCGCCCGTTTCACCGATACGGCCCGCTTCGACGAAATTCATCTGCGGCGACCCGATGAAGCCTGCCACGAACAGATTGTCAGGCTTGTTATAAAGCTCCATCGGCGAGCCGATCTGTTCAATCCGACCCGCATTCAGCACCACGATGCGGTCAGCAAGCGTCATCGCCTCGACCTGATCGTGGGTGACATAGATCATCGTCGCCTTCAACTCACGATGCAGCTTGGCAATTTCGAGACGCGTTTGCACGCGCAACGCGGCATCGAGATTGGATAAAGGCTCGTCAAACAGGAACAGTTCCGGGTCACGCACGAGCGCGCGACCGATAGCGACGCGCTGGCGCTGGCCGCCCGACAGTTCCGCCGGACGTCGTGCCAGATAGGGATCAAGCGACAGCATGGATGAAGCGCGCGTAACGCGGCTTTCAATCTGCTCCTTCGGCGCGCCGGACTGTTTCAGGCCAAGGCCCATATTGTCCTTCACCGTCAGATGCGGATAAAGCGCATAAGACTGGAACACCATCGCGATGCCGCGCTTGGAAGGCGGGATGACGGTCACGTCCTTGTCGTTGATCAGCACCTGACCCGACGAAACATCTTCAAGGCCGGCAATCGAGCGCAAAAGCGTCGATTTTCCGCAGCCGGAAGGACCGACGAAAATGATGAACTCGCCGTCGCGCACTTCCAGATTGATATCTTTCAGAACAGCCTGCGCACCGTAGCTCTTATGTACCGATTTGAGGAGAAGCGATCCCACGAAGCAATTCCTTATAGTTTGACAGGCTGGCCGAGACGCACGCTTTCGTCAGCGGCGAGACAGATGCGCAGCGATTGCAGCGCGTCATCCATATGGCGGTTGAGATCGATATCCTCGCGAATGGCCTTCAGCATGTAAGCCTGCTCGCGTTCGCACAATTCCTGATGGCCCGGCTCGTCGGACATGGAAAGATCCGTATCGGGTTTGAGGAATTTGCCGTCCGCCCCGCGTTCGGCACGATGGATGCGGATGGTCGAGGTTTTTGTGTGTGCATCCACATCGTCGGACTTGGTGACGGCCTCGTTCATGACGATGGAGACGCAGCCATTCGGCGATATGACATCCTTCACGAAGAAGGCCGTTTCCGACATCATCGGCCCCCAGCCCGCCTCGTACCAGCCAATCGTGCCGTCATCGAACAACACCTGAAGATGACCGTAATTATACATGTCCGGCTTGATTTCATCGGAAAGGCGCAGGCCCATGCCGCGCACTTCCACCGGCTTGGCATCGGTGATCTGGCACATGACATCCACATAATGCACACCGCAATCGACAATCGGCGATGTGGTGTTCATCAGGTTCTTGTGCGTTTCCCAGGTCGCGCCGCTCGACTGCTGGTTGAGGTTCATACGGAAGACATAAGGACCGCCAAGCTGGCGTGCTTCGGAGATCAGCCGCATCCAGGACGGATGATGGCGCAGAATATAACCGATGACGAGCTTGCGTCCGTTGGCCCGCGCGCAGTCGATGACGCGGCGTGCATCTTCCACCGTCGTCGCCAGCGGCTTTTCGACAAAGACATGCGCGCCCTGCTCCATCGCGGCCACAGCGTAATCCGCATGGCTTTCCGAATAGGTGGCAATGCAGGCCATGTCCGGCTTCAACTCGGCCAATGCCTCGTGAAACGACGGATGAATTTCATAACCGGCAAGTTCATCCGGAACCGCAACTTTGGTGCGATTCACAAGACCGACGATCTCGAAGCCCGGATTGCGGTGATAGGCCAGCGCATGGCTGCGGCCCATATTGCCGAGACCGGCGGACAGGACGCGGACCGGGGCCTGTTGGGTTGATGAACTCATTTAACAGCTCCGGCAGTAATGCCGCGGATCAATTGCCGCGAGAAGAGGACGTAGAGGACGAGGATCGGGAACATTGCCAGCGACAGCGCCGCCAGAACCGCGTTCCAGTTGGTGACGAACTGGCCGATGAAAAGCTGCGAGCCGAGCGTGACCGTCTTGGTGGCTTCGCCGGGCGCAAGGATCAGCGGGAACCAGAGGTCGTTCCAGATCGGAATCATGGTGAAGACGGCGACCGTCGCCATGGCAGGCCGGATCAGCGGCAGCACCAGCTTGAAGAAGATCGCATATTCCGACATGCCGTCTATTCGCCCGGCATTTTTCAGATCGTCGGACACAGTTCGCATGAATTCGGACAGGATGAAGATGGCAAGCGGCAAGCCTTGAGCCGTATAGACGAGGATCAGCGAGGTCAGGCTGTTGACAAGCCCCACCGCGACCATGCCCTGCAACAATGCAACCGTACCGAGCCGGATCGGGATCATGATGCCGATGGCCAGATAAAGCCCCATTAGCGTGTTGCCCTTGAACCGATATTCCGACAGGGCAAAGGCAGCCATGGCGCCAAACAGGATGACGAAGAAGATGCTCGCCACCGTGACAATGGTGCTGTTCTGGAAATAGGTCAGGAACGAGCCCTGTTTCAGAACCGTTTCATAGCCGATCAGGCTAAAGCTTTCCGGTGTCGGAAACTGCAGCGGCGTGCGAAAAATCGCGTTGCGGTCCTTGAAGGAATTGATCAACGTCAGCGCCACCGGAAAGACGGCGACAAGCATATAGATGATCAATGCCGCATGAACGAACGTTGTGCGAAGGGGCGAAGTGCGTGCTTTCGACATGATTTCTCGCTCCTCAGAATTGATAGCGGCGCATGCGACGCTGGATGCCGAACAGATAGAGCGACACACCGGCGAGGATGATGAGGAACATCACGGCGGCGATGGTGGCGCCCATGGACGGATTGCCAAGCTGCAACTGGAAGCCGAAGAAGGTGCGGTACAGGAAGGTGCCCAGAATGTCGGTCGCCTTGTCCGGCCCCGCGAGTGCGCCCTGCATCGAATAGACCAGGTCGAACGCGTTGAAATTCGCAACAAAAGTCATGACCGAGATCAGGCCAATCGATGGCAGAATGAGCGGCAGCTTGATCTTCCAGAACTGGCTCCAGCCGGTAATGCCATCGCATTCGGCAGCTTCGATGATTTCATCGGGAATATTGAGCAACGCCGCGTAGATCAACATCATTGGAATACCGACGAACTGCCAGACGGAAACAAGCGACACCGTGACCAGTGCTGTTTCGGCCTTGCCGAGCCATGGCCCAAAGGCCCATTTCATGCCCACCAGATCCATCATCCATGGCGCAACGCCCCAGATCGGCGACAGGATCAGCTTCCAGATAAAGCCGACAATCACGAAGGAGAGTAGCGTCGGCAGGAAGATCGCCGTGCGGTAGAAGGCGGCAAAACGCAACCTCGGCAGCGACAGCATCGCCGCCAGCAAAATGCCGATAGGGTTTTGAACCAGCATATGAATGCAGAAGAATATGACGTTGTTTTTCAACGCATTCCAGAAATCACGCGACCAGTTTGCATCGCCGAAAAGCGTCTGGAAATTGGCAAAGCCGACAAAGACGCGCTGCCCGTCCACGACATTGAAGAACGCTTGCCGCAATGTCTCGATCAGCGGCAGCACCATGACGAGCGTATAAACCAGCACGCAAGGCAGCAGGAACACAAGAATGTGCCATCGCCTCGGGCGTTTTTGCTCAATAATTGGCAGGTCGGCAGACTGACTCATCAACACTCGCTGTTCTTCGGCTTATGCGGTTCTTGCGAACATTCTTTTGCCGTGAGACTGACATGGATCGCGCAATGCGCGAAAGAAAAACTGCCTGTTAGGCGCCTTGCAAGTCTGTCCGGCATCGAAAATGCACACGGGCGGCCTGCCCTCAAGCAAAGCCGCCCGTGAATGATCATATTACTTCGCAGGCTTGTACCAGCTGTCGAGGCCTTCCTGCAGCTTCTTGGCGGCATCTTCCGGCGTTACAGTGCCGTTGATGACGTTAGCCGACTGAACCCAGGTTTCGTTTTCCAGGTTCGGCGTGCCGCGCGACAGGATCTGGTAGGTCGAACGGATCGTCGGCTTGCACTTTTCGCGCCAGGACACGAATTCTTGTGCCAGCGGATCGGACATCTTCACAGCCGTCGAATTCAGGCTGAAGAAGCCCGGCAGCGCGTTTGCGTAGATTTCCGCGAATTCCGGCGAAGCCACCCAGTTCAGGAACACCTTGGCCTGTTCGGCATTCTTGCTCGAAGCATTGAGACCAAGACCGATATCGTTGTGATCCGAGATGTAGCAGCTGTCGCCTGCATTCTTAACCGGCGGCGGGAATGCGCCCATCTTGAACTGCGCCTGCGTGTTGAACAGGCCGATTTCCCACGAACCTGCCGGATAAATCGCGGCACGGCCCAGCGTGAAGAGGTTCTGGCTGTCCGGATAGGTCTGGGCTTCAAAACCGTCGCCCAGATAATCCTTCCACTTGGCAAGAACCTTGAACGGCTCAACCCATGGCTCGTCGGTCAGCTTCTGCTCGCCGGCGATCAACGCCTTGCGGCCTTCCTCGCCCTTCCAGTAGGTCGGACCGATATTCTGGTAGCCCATGGTCGCGGCTTCCCACATATCCTTCGTGCCCATGGCCATCGGGATATAAGTGCCGTCCGCCTTGATCTTTTCAAGCACGTCGAAGAACTCGGCTTCGGTCGCCGGAGCCTTCAGGCCAAGCTTGTCAAAGGCTTCCTGATTATAGATGAAGCCGTGAATGACCGAAGCCATCGGCACGCAGAACGCCTTCTTGCCGTCGTCGGTGGTCCATGCGGACTTGGCAACGTCGGAAAAATTCTTCATGCCTTCCAGATCGGTGAGATCGGCAAGCTTGCCCTTGTTGAACAGCTCCAGCGACGTGTCGAATGGACGGCAAGAAATAAGATCGCCACCCGAACCAGCATCCAGCTTGGCATTGAGAGCGGCGTTATATTCCGTCGGCGCGCTTGGCGCGAAATTGATCTTGATGCCCGGATTCTTTGCTTCAAAGGCCGGAATGATCTTTTCCTGCCAGATCTGCAGATCGTCGTTACGCCAGCTTTCAACCGTCAGCGTGACGTCCTGAGCCAATGCGGCAGAACCCGACGCCAGCAGCGTCGAACCCAGCAGCATGAATTTCAAGGTATTGCGAACCATTTGACCTTCTCCCGTTTTTTTGAACGCAGACGCACAAAAGAGGCGAGATACGCCTGTCCATTGCGATACACCACGTTAATGGCGATGGCTCATCACGGTACGGGATAAATGCCGGCTCCGCCGGTCTTCGTTCCATCCCATTTCCGCGCGACCCTCGCCTGTTAACAACCTTTGGCGACCCCTGGCGGCATTGCGCTCCCCTTTGATTGAATTTAATGCCAAAAACGTACCAATTGTCCAGCGAAGTTTACGAAATTCTCGCATAAAAATTGGAGGCAAGATAATTTACCTTATTTTATCAACACATTACTCAAATTTACCCGTCTTCGATGAATCTGCTTGGTTAATGGTATTTTTTTGGTATCTTCAAGTTGGAGGTATCTCATGGCAGAGTTTTTCATTGGCGTGGACGGCGGCGGCACCGGATGCCGCGCTGTGGTGGCAGATGGCAGCGGTGCGATTCTCGGAACGGGACGCAGCGGATCGGCCAATATTGTCACCGATCCGCAGACTTCGCTCGTCAATGTACGCGCAGCCATAGACAATGCCTTTGCCGATGCGGGGCTTGACCAAAGCCACTATGACGAAAGCCATGCGGTGCTCGGACTTGCTGGCGGCAATGTCCAAGGCGCAGGACTTCCAATTGAGCAAGGCCTCCCCTTTGCTCACGCCAATGTGGAGTTCGACGGTCTCATCGCATTGCAGGGTGCGCTTGGCGATCAGGACGGGATCGTGGCCATTTTAGGCACCGGAACGGCCTATATCGTCCGGCAGCGAGAACGCATTCATTCGGTCGGCGGCTGGGGATTTCCACTCAGCGATCTGGGCAGCGGCGCGCGGCTCGGCCAAAGCCTGTTGCAGGAATGCCTGCTGGTGCATGACGGCATTCATCCCCGCAGCCGCCTGACAACAGACGTGCTCGATGAGTTCAGCAACAATCCCGACAATCTGGTTGAATTCGCCTGGACGGCAAAGCCGGGCGATTTCGGCAAATATGCTCCGCGTATTTTCCAATATGCTGCTAATGGCGATGAGACCGCGCGCATGCTTCTGCAACGCTCGGCAGGCTATGTCAGCGAAACGCTGGACATGTTGATTGCTCAGGGCGCGGAACGGATCAGTCTGTTGGGCGGGATGGCGCCGCTTTATGTGGAGTGGCTCCCCGCAAACCAGCAGAAGCTCATTGTCCAACCGGCAGCGGACGCCTTGACCGGAGCTTTGCAGCTCGCGCTCAAGCGCTATGGGCACAAGATGGATGAGGCGCGTGCATGAGCGGCAATTTTAGCGCCTTTCTCCCCAAAAACCTTCAGGGCACTGCGCCAACTTCTGGCGCGGGACCGCTTTACATGCAGCTGCGCCAGTCGCTGGAGGCAGCGATCCGTGCCGGACATCTTGCCGATGGCGAGGCGCTGCCGCCCGAACGTGACATTGCGGAATATGCCAATATCAGCCGCGTGACCGTGCGTAAGGCGGTGGATGATCTCGTCAAATCGGGCCTGCTGGTGCGGCGTCACGGCTCCGGCACTTTTGTCGTGCGCCCGAGTGAGCGTGTGCAGCAGTCGCTTTCCATGCTCACGTCTTTTACCGAAGACATGGCGCGGCGCGGCATCGCCACCCAATCCAAATGGCTGGAACGCGGCCTCTATTATCCGTCGCCCGAAGAAATGATGAAGCTTGGCGTTTCATCCGAAACCCGGGTTGCGCGGCTTGGTCGTTTGCGCATGGCAAGCGATCTTCCGCTGGCTATCGAGCGCGCCAGCTTGTCGAGCGAGGTTCTGCCCGATCCCGATGCGGTCAAGGGATCGCTCTATGCCGAGCTCGGGCGTACCGGCTTTCGTCCGGTACGCGCCGTGCAGCGCATCTCCGCCTGCAACATCAAGGACCCCGATGCCCGGATACTCGGCGTCAAGACCGGCGATGCCGGTTTGTCCATCGAGCGTATTTCCTATCTCGCATCAGGCCGCGCGGTCGAGTTCACCAAATCGCTCTATCGTGGTGATGCCTATGATTTCGTAGCGGAACTCTCGATACCATCGGCCTAAGACCAATATCAGCCCATAAAGAAAACGGCCCGTTTCCGGGCCGCTCCGTTTGTTAGTGATGCTTCGTACCTTGGTGTGCCAGATCTGCAGTCGGATCGGCTGCAAGACGCTTGCGTGCCCGGTCGTCCATCAGTTCATACCACATGGCATTGAGCACAGCGAAAGCTGCGGCGAGCGGCAAGCCCAGAAGCCAGGAAAAATACCACATATTGCTTTCCTTTCTTAGATTGAAAGGCGCGGGCGGCTAAGCCGCCCGCTGCCCGATCAATAAGCGTGGTTGCTCTCGTCTTCGATCATATCCTTGTCCACCTTGCCCCACAGCACCCGGTAAACCCAGGACGTGTAGGCAACGATGATCGGCAGGAAGATGAGCGTTACGACCAGCATAATGAACAAGGTCATGTGGCTGGAAGACGAATCCCAAACCGTCAGGCTTGCCCGGGGATCGAGCGAAGACGGCAGAATGAACGGGAACATAGACACACCGACCGACGAGATGATGCCGAAGATCGTGAGCTTGCCCAGCAGAAGCGGAGCAACTTCACGTCCGCCACGCAGTGTCAGAAACACCGCAATCGCGCCCAGAATGCCAAGCGCCGGAGCAATCAGCAGGATCGGATAATTCGCATAGTTGGCAAACCATGCGCTGTGATCCAGCTCCACCGTCTTGCGCAGCGGATTGGAAGGTCCATCGGTAACGACGGCGCTTGTGATCCGGTAGCCCGACACCCAGAACCAGCTGGCAACACCGGCCAGAGCATAAAGAACGAGCGTGAGAAGTGCGGCGATGCTGCCATAACGCCGCGCTCGTTGCTGAATTTCTCCGGTAGTTTTGAGGACCAGCCACGAGGCGCCATGCATCGACAGCATGGTGACCGACAACACGCCGCACACAAGTGCAAACGGGTTGAGCAGACCGAAGAACGAACCCTCATAGAATATCTGGAGATCATCGTTGAGACGGAACGGTACGCCCTGCAACACATTGCCGACTGCGACGCCGAAGATCAGAGCCGGTACAAACCCGCCGATGAACAGGGCAATGTCCCAGCCGCGACGCCATGCCTTGCCCTCACGCTTCGAGCGGTATTTGAAACCAACCGGGCGCAGGATGAGGGCAAACAGGATAACGAACATCGCCAAATAGAAGCCCGAGAAGGACACCGCATAGAGCGGTGGCCAGGCGGCGAAGATTGCGCCGCCGCCGAGGATCAGCCAGACCTGATTGCCTTCCCAGACTGGGCCGATCGTGTTGATGATGACGCGACGCTCGACATCCGTTTTGCCGACGAGCGGCATCAGAATATCCACGCCCAAATCAAACCCGTCCATCGCGGCAAAGCCGATCAGCAGCACGCCGAGCAGTACCCACCAGATGATGCGAAGGGTTTCATAGTCCAACAATTCGCTGAGTATCATGGTCCTTACTCCGCTGGCGCAATGCTGGCAGGTGCAAGCATGGCTTCAGGTTTGCTGTCGGGTTCCGGCCCGGCTTTGATAGCGCGGATCATCAGGCCCATTTCGATGATGAACAGGACTGTGTAGATCGCGACAAAGCCGATGATGGTGAGCAGAACCGTCGACGCGCCGAGATTGGAGACGGCAACTGCTGTCGGCAGAATGCCTTCGATAATCCATGGCTGACGTCCGAATTCGGCGACGATCCAGCCCATTTCGGCAGCGATCCACGGCAGCGGAATTGCAAAGACCGCCACTTTCAAAAGGAAGCGATGCTGATCAAGCTTGCGCCGCGCCGACAGCACAAAGAACGTGCCAGTCAGCAAGATCAAGGCGAAACCGATGGCAACCATGATGCGGAATGCCCAGAACAGCGGCAGAACACCCGGAACCGTGTCGTTTGCGGCCTTGGTGATCTGTTCGTCGGTAGCCGTGCGCGGATCGTCCACATAACGCTTCAGAAGAAGCGCATAGCCCAGCCATTGGCTGTTGTCGGCGAAAACGTCCTTCACATCCTGTGGCACCGCACTGGTGTCGCCAGCGGCACGGATTTTCTGCAACGCATCATAGGCGACGATACCGTTGCGGATATGGTTCTCCGCATTCTGAACCAGTTCGTTGATGCCCTGGATCGGCGTAGTTAGCGAACGCGTGCCGATCAACCCCATGGCCCACGGAATTTGCACTGCGAAATGGGTTTCGCGCGCCTGCTGGTCCGGGATGCCGAAAGCGGTAAACGGCGCGGGTGCCGGTTCCGTTTCCCACATAGCTTCGATGGCGGCGATCTTCATCTTCTGGTGTTCGTTGGCCAGATAACCGCTTTCATCGCCCAGAACGACGACGGAAAGCGAAGCGGCCAGACCGAACGATGCGGCAACCGTCATCGAACGCTTGGCGAGCTCAACCGAGCGTCCTTTCAGGAGATACCAGGCGGAAACCCCCAGAACGAACACCGATGCAGTCGCATAACCGGCTGAAACCGTATGTACGAATTTGGCCTGCGCCACCGGGTTCATCAGAACCGCGAAGAAATCGGTGATTTCCATGCGCATGGTTTCGGGATTGAAGGCCGATCCGACCGGGTTCTGCATCCAGCCATTGGCGATGAGAATCCACAAGGCGGAGAAATTCGATCCCGCCGCGACGGCATAGGTCGCGATCAGATGGCCCACCTTGGAAAGACGGTCCCAACCAAAGAAGAACAGACCCACAAAGGTCGCTTCGAGGAAGAAGGCCATCAGGCCTTCAATGGCCAGCGGGGCGCCGAAAATATCGCCCACATAATGGCTGTAATAGCTCCAGTTCATGCCGAACTGGAATTCCATCACAATGCCCGTCGCGACACCGATCGCGAAGTTGATGCCAAACAGAGTACCCCAGAATTTCGTCATCTGTCGCCAGATGAGTCGCCCCGTCATCACATAAACGGTTTCCATGATGGCCAGCAGCACGGAAAGACCCAACGTCAGAGGTACGAAGAGGAAGTGATAAAGTGCCGTGATTGCAAACTGCAATCGCGACAGGGAGACAATATCGAGTTCCATCTTTTTCAGCCGGTAATCCCCGGCCCTCCTAGAGCATTTGCGGCCGGAAAAATCCCCGGCATCGCAGAATGCGACCAAAACGAGTTCATTTTGCACGTCGCATTAATTGGCAGACGCGACGCGCTTTCGCGTAACGGGCGTGGTCATGACATTGCCCGTTTGAAACGAAGATCGGATAAAGACCGCCCGCCGTTTCCATTCTCATGTGTTGGCAAAGCCCCTGATAGATGGACCTTCGCCCGCCCGGCTTACCTCATGGTATTGAGTATCTCACCGAAACGCTGGTCACTCATGCGCACAGACTCAACTAGAGCGCCTTGATTCAAAACAATGATCCGGTCGCAAATCCGCGCTTCGCGCTGGATATGTGTGGCGACAAGCAAGGTTTGTCCGCCCGACTGCGCCCGCAACCGCGCCAGCACATCTTCGGCCGTCGCCCCGTCGAGCCCCTCGGTCGGTTCGTCGAGAAGCCATAAGGACGATTCGCTTAATAACAGGCGCGCCAGAGCAAGACGCCGCGCCTGCCCGCCGGATAATCCCAGACCGCCCTCGCCCAGCATCGTGTCGAGACCGCTCGGCAGGGTTTCGACGAATTCTCCGAGACCAGCGGTCTGCAAAGCCTGCATCAGCGCCGCATCATCGGCGTCCGGTTTGGCGAGCCGCAGATTATCGCGAAGGCTATCCTGAAAAAGCTCTGTGCGCTGGGTCAGCAAACAACTGGCCAGCACTCTAGCGCTGCCGTCCTTCACCGCGATTTCACCTGCGAGCACGTTGAACAGCGTCGATTTCCCTGCACCGCTGGTGCCAACGATGGCGACGCGCTCGCCCTCTTCGACGGTAAGATTGATGGATTTCAGGGCATCGACGGCTGCATCGTCATGGCGAACAGACAGGTTTTGAAGCTGTATTGCCAAACCATCCGGCGGCGTAGGTAGACCGGCAACCACCTTCTCATCACGCAATTGCGGGCCAACGCGCCGGGCAGCCAGAATGGTGCGGCCAAGTTCCATCGCGCCGCGCCGTAGCGCCGCGAAAGGCTCCATTGCGCCAAGAATAACCAGCATCGCCAAAGCTGCAACCGGAGCGCCGATTGTCCCCGCCTGCACCAGCCAGCCAGCGCCAATAAGGCCGCCAGCCAAAAGTGCGGCATGGGCCACCCCAAGCCCCGCGCCGGTTCTGATCTCGACGCGGTTCAGTGTGCGGTCAGACGCCGCCACATAACTGTCAGCCCGGATAAGCGCTTCATTTTGTCCCTGCATCCGCCCGGCCATCAGCAGTTCCGTCTGGCCCGCAACAAGATCGACCGTGCGGGCGCGCAATGCTTCCGTGCCCTTGGCGCGCCTGCGCATCGGCTTTTCCGAACGTCGTGCAGCCAATAACGGCAGGCTCAATCCGACGAGAAGAAGGAGAAGTGCAACAGCAAGTCCGAACAGCGGGTGCATCAGTGCAAGCGCTATGCCAGCCACAAGCGCGGTTGCGAGCGCGGCGCCAATCGGCACGACGACACGCAGATAAAGCGAATCCAGCGCATCGATATCCGCAGTCAAGCGGAACAGAAGCCGTGCCGGGCGCTTCAACAGCGCATTGGCCGCTGCCGGTTTTGCCCAGCTGCGAAACAGCGTTTCGCGCAGCGCCGCCAGAATGGCGAGTGTGGCGTCGTGGGTGACAAGGCGTTCGAGGTAACGCGCGCCTGTGCGCACGATCGCGAGAAACCTTATACCGGCAGCTGGTGCGAAAACGTCGAACACGATGGCGGTTGCAAGGCTGAGGCCCGCAATGGCGGTTGCCGTAATGAACCAACCGGAAAGACCGAGCAGCGCGATGCCAGCCAACACCGTGACCGTAGCCGCGGCAATGCCTGCATAAAGGGCGGAACCTTTGGTTCTGAAAAACAGGCGCAGGATCGGGCGGAGTGCTTGCAGACCGTTCATTCGGCTGCCCTCCTCTGCCACAACGGATCACTATCTTGATTGTCAGCCAAGCGTATGATGCGGTCCATTTTGCGCGCCAGTCCCTCATCATGGGTAGCGACAATCAGGGTCTTGCCCTTGGCCAATCGCAACAGGCTGTCCGCAATATGCTTGGCCGTCTCTTGGTCGAGATGGGCCGTCGGCTCGTCGGCAAGGATAATATCGGCCTTAGGATCGACCGCGATGCGCGCCAGTGCAAGCCGCAACGCCTCGCCGCCAGAAAGCCCGGCACCGTTCTCGCCGATAACACCATTGCCGGTGATGCCCACAACATGCGCCAGCGCCATATCTTCGATGATCGAGGCGGTGGGGCTGACAGTGGTTTCGCGTCCGAGCGTGATATTGTGGCGCGCGGAGCCCGCGAATATATGCGGCTTTTGGCCGATCCAGCTCATGCGTTGGCGCAGGGACATTGCATTTTCAGGAGCCATGGCGATTCCGCCAATTCTTATCGCGCCGGTCTCCGGCGCAGCCAGTCCGGCAATCAACGCCAGAATGGTAGACTTGCCGTAACCACTTGGCGCAAGCAGAGCGACGTGTTCGCCCGCTTCGATTGCCAGGTTGAAGCCTGTTAAAACCGCAGGCCCTGCCGGATATTGAAAACCGACATCGTGTAGTTGAACGGTCGGGTCTGTTTCCGTCAGTTCGTTCGCCGCGACACCGCTGCCGCCAACAACCGGCATGGCATGACGGCTCAGATTCTCCAATGCATCGATTGCAGCTTCACCTGACGCACGGTCGTGCCAGACGGCGGAAAGGTCGCGCAAAGGTTCGAAGAAAGCAGGAGAAAGCAACAGGATGAACAGGCCTTCGCCCAGCGTCAGCTTCTGTCCCCATGCGCCGAACTGCAAGGTGCCAAGTAGGTGAAACCCGATATAGACGGCGACCATGGCAACGCCAAGCGCTGCAAAAAGCTCCAGCACTGCGGACGACAGGAAAGCAATCCGGAGAACCTTCATTGTCTTTGTACGCAGGGTCTCGGCATTATCACGCAGCCGCGTGGCTGTCGCATCCACGGCATGAAAACTGCGGATGGTCGTCAGACCGCGCAGCCGGTCCAGCAGAAAACCATTCATGCCGCCAAGCGCCACCAGCTGCTTTTCGCTGGCAGCTTTTGCCCGCCAGCCAATGAGCGCCATGAAGATCGGAATCAGCGGTGCTGCAATCAGGAGAACAAGCGCCGCCGCCCACGAAAACCAGAAGACGGCCAGCAGGATCGCCAGCGGCACCAGCATGACCCGAATGCGCACCGGCACAAAACGCGACAGATAAGGCACGACCATTTCCGCCTGTTCGGCGAGAATACTTGCAGCTTCACCCGACGATGGCCGGGCGGTGTCGAGCGGCGACCGGCTGGAAAGCGCTGCAAAAGCGCGCTCGCGCAAGGCTGTCAGTTCAGCACGGGCAGCGTCAAACGCCTTGGCCGCACCAGCACCGTCAATCAGACTGCGCAGGCAACCCAGCACGAATATGCCAAGTGCCGCATAGTAAATCCGATTGTCGAAACCGGTATCGGCGAGCCGCCCGCTGGCATAGGCTATCAGCCCGGCCTGCGGCAGCCACAAAAGCGCTGCCAGTGCCTGAAGATTTGCCCCCCGCCGAAGCATGGCCGGAACCGTCCGGCGCTGAGAACGACGCTTGGAAGACCGTGGGCGGCCTTTGCCGCTTTGCGCCTTTCCGTCGTCTGGCGTCAGATTTTCCGCCAGTTGCTCCGTTTGGGGGACATCAGATGTCAATCTCGCTTTGGCTCCTTCTTGGCCGATGTTCGTCCGCGCCCCAAAGCCACAATCCTGTCGGTGGTTTCGAGGAAGCGGGTCACCTTCGCGCCCAGCGCCAGAAGGCTTGTAAGACGGTCGGTATCGAGCTTCTTCACGTCGTCGTACCAATTGGTCAGCCGCTCGATCAGGCTGTACATGTCTTTCATGCGCTCCTGAGCGTAGCGGTCGCTGTCATCCTGCGGCGCTTCCATCAGCACTTCGCGCAGAACCGACAGTGTCGGATCGATCTCGCGCTTCTTGCGCTCTTCGGCAAGCGTACGCAGAATCTGCCAGACGTCATCCGGCGTCGTGAAGAAATCGCGACGGTCGCCGGGAATGTGCTTCAGCAGCACAAGATTCCAGCCTTGCAGTTCGCGTATGCCCATGGAGACATTCGAGCGTGACACGCCGAGTGCGTCGACGATCTCGTCGGCGCACATCGGCTGGGGCGACAGGTAGAGCAGCGCGTAAATCTGCCCCACCGTGCGATTGATGCCCCAACGGCTGCCCATCTCTCCAAAGTGGAGCACGAACGACTGAACGATTGGCGACAATTCCAAAATTCTCTCTCCCGTACTTTCTGAATTTTCAGAAATTACTGAAATCCAGATAATCTAAATGATGAAAACCTTCAATCCGTCTGACCATCGATGCGCCGCATCCGGACAATTGGCCGCAGCCAGTAAGCACTCCTCCAAATGCCACCAGCCGCTCCTTCCGAACCCAACAGGCCGCAGGCAATATGCTTCAGATTCGGGAAAGAGCGAATATCGTGACCGAACAAGAGGATATGAGTCTTTAAGCGAACCCGAAAAAGCTCAATCCGTCCGTCCGAAAAACGATGGCGGCCCTTCTGGAAAGAAGCCGCTGAATTTCCCCGTTCTGCACTGCGGAAAAGCCGAAAACGCCCTTTCCGCACCCTCAAGCATGATGTCTGCCGGCCTCAATCGGGGTCGGAAGATGAAGGCAGCTCCTTGCTGTCCTGCGTCGTGTCGCGATGGATCACGGCGCGGCTGAGCAGCATGAGCGTCACCGGCGTTGTGATGACCACAAAGACGGTAATCAACACTTCATGCAGAATCGGCTTCGATTGCAAGATGGAGAAAAATATGATTGAAGCAATCAAGATTCCCCCAGCCCCAAAAGACGAGCCGATGGTCGGCGCGTGGATGCGTTCATAAAAGGTCTTGAAACGCACAAGGCCAATGCATCCGACAAGCGTCAGGAAAGCACCGGCGACGAGAAAAAACGAAATGAGGATGGCGGCCCAGAGCGGGATTTCGGCTGCATGGATCATTCGATCACCTCCCCGCGCATCAGGAATTTGGCGAGCGCGACAGTGGCGACGAAGCCGAGCAACGCGATAATCAGTGCTGCTTCGAAATAAAGAACACTGCCGGTGCGAATGCCGAAAGTAATCAGCAGCAGCAGTGCATTGAGATAAAGCGCATCGGTGGCAAGCACGCGGTCCTGCGCGCGGGGTCCGATAAGCAGACGGTAGACCGCGCAGCCAATAGCGCCGATCAACATCAATTGTGCAGCGAGCAGAGCCCAGAAGATGATAACGGCGCTCATGCGGATTTCTCCTTCTCGACGATGTCTGCTGCGCCGAAAATCGCGATCAGCGGCTTTTCGTATTTTTGCTTGATCAGATCACGCCAAACCTGCGCTTCCTCAAGGTCGAGCACGTGAATGGTCAGTTCGCGGCGCGCGCTATGATGATCCACCCACGCTGTGCCGGGGGTGGCTGTTACCACGCAGGCGAGAACCGCCAGCGCTGTACGGTTTTCCAGCTCCAGTGGGATAACCACGAAGCCGGGACGCCGCTTGCGGTTGGACAGGATAATGCGCGTGACGGTAATATTCGATTGCAGAATATCGAGGCTGAACGTGACGAAAAGCCGGAACATCGTCGGGATAGAGCGCAGATGGTTTTTCTGCGGCTGAAGCGCCGTCATGATCTGGCAGGCGAACAGCGCGATAATCGCGCCAAGGATAAGCTGCGCGCGGGTGAAACCGTTCAGCAGCAGCCAGAACAGGACAAGCGCCGCGAACATCAGCGGATATGGCAGGATCTTTTTCATTCTACCCCCGCCGCTTGCGCGTCCGTTGCCTTGGACGGCTCATATTCGACCTTGGGTGCTTTCAGGACACTGTTGATATAATCGGACGGATTGTGTAGCGAACGCGCCGTTTCATCCATGTAGCGCATGGCTGGACCGGCTGCGATTGTCAGCGCAAGGCAGAGCCCCAGAAGTCCTGCAATCGGCACGACTTCTCGCACCAGAACACGTGGCACATTGCCTTCGAGCGAGGCCCAGAAGGTGCGGATGCCGGTACGCGTCATGGCGATGAGCGCCGAAAGGCCGGACAGGAGAATCAGCGCAATCAGCGCCCAGCTTGCCGGACTGACCGGCATGGCGAGTTGCGGCGCCGCCCCGTCACCGTTGAAGACTGCAGCAAGGATGAGGAACTTGGCGATGAAACCCGAGAATGGCGGCAGGCCGATCAGCAAAATGGCGCAGATCGCGAAGAACGTGCCAAGGATGGCAAGGGTCGCGGGCAAGACCGCGCCGACCTCTTCTTCCTCTTCTTCTTCCTCGTCATCGCCATAGGCTTCCATCGTCACCGCAAGAACGTTGGCTGCGGCGTCCTGTCCGCGTTCGACCAGTTCGATCAGCAGGAAGAATGCGGCAATCGTCAGCGTGGAACTGACCATGTAAAACAGCGCCGCCCCGGCCATGGCGGTGTTGCCACTGCCGATGGCAGCCAGAAGAGTGCCCGACGAAACAAGAATGCTGTAGCTTGCGAGCCTGCCCATGGCCTGCGACGCGACCACGCCGATCAGGCCGAAGGCCAGCGTGACCATGCCGCCGAAATAGAGCCAGTCATTGCCGAAACCGTAAGACGAGCCGGCATCCAGCCCGAACATCAGCGGCGACAGGCGCAGCAGCACATAAATGCCGACCTTGCTCATGATCGCGAAGATCGCGGCAACCGGCGCTGCGGCTGCCGTATAGGTCGGCGCCAACCAGAAATTAAGCGGCCACATGCCAGCCTTGATCAGGAAAGCGACGCCCAGCACCGCCGCACCGGCTTCCAGCAGCATACGGTCCTCGGGCGCAACCTGCGTGATCCGCTGCGCAAGGTCCGCCATATTGAGCGTTCCGGTAACACCGTAGATGAGGCTCACGCCAATCAGGAACAGCGACGACGCCACCAGATTGACCGCGATATAATGCAACCCCGCCTTGACGCGGGCCGGGCCTGAGCCATGCAGCGCCAGACCGTAGGAAGCGGCCAGCATAACTTCGAAGAAAACGAACAGGTTGAACAGATCGCCGGTGAGGAACGCGCCGTTCAGCCCCATCAGCAAAAGCTGGAAAATCGTATGGAAATGTGGGCTTGCCTTGTGCCAATGCGCCAGCGCGAAGCTGAGCGCGGCCATTCCGAGCAGACTTGCCAGCAACAGCATCAACGCCGCCAGCCTGTCGAGCACCAGCACGATGCCGAACGGTGCGGGCCAATTGCCGATCAGATAGACGATGGCTTCCGGTGCTTTTTCGCTGGCCATGCCGACCAGCATGCAGGCAATGCCGATCAGGCCGAGCGTCGAGAGCGAGTTGATCGCCATCTTCAGCTTGCGGCTGCGCTCGTCGATCAACAGCAGCACAGCCGCCGTTACCAGCGGCAGAAGGATCGGAGCAACGATGAGGTGTGATTTCCAATCCATCATCAGTTCTCCTTGCCGTCGACATGGTCGGTGCGTGTCAGGCCGCGCGAGGCGAGCAACACGACAAGGAAGAGCGCCGTCATGGCGAAGCCGATAACGATTGCCGTCAGCACAAGCGCCTGCGGCACCGGATCGGTATATTGGGCCGCCTGTACGTCCACTCCGGAGTCCAGCACCGGCGCAGCGTTGGAACGCAGCCGCCCCATCGAGAAGATGAACAAATTGACCGCATAGGAGATCAGCGACAGGCCAATCGCCACCTGAAACGTGCGCGGACGCAGCACCAGCCAGACGCCGGAAGCCATCAGCACCCCGATTGCGAGAGCAAGAACCAGCTCCATCAGTTCTCCTCCTTCGCAGTCGCTGCGGCGAGTTTCTCGACGCGATGTTTACGGATCGATTGGTGCGCCAGCGCGATCAAGACAATAACCGTCGCGCCCACAACAAGCGCGAAAACGCCGAAATCGAACAGCAACGCGCTTGCCACCGGCAATTTTCCAACCTGGGGTATGTCCACATACTGGAAGAACGAGGTCAGGAACGGATAGCCGAACAGCCATGCACCCGAACCGGTTGCCGCAGCGCTGAGCAGACCCACACCGATCCAGCGCAAAGGCAGAATGCGCAGCCGGTCTTCAACCCAGCGCGTTCCAGCAGCCAGATATTGCAGGATGAAGGCAATCGCCAGCGCAACACCGGCCGCAAAACCGCCGCCCGGCAGATCATGCCCACGCAGGAACAGATGCACGGCCAAAACGATGATGACCGGAAACAGCCATTGCATGATGACCGACGGCACGGCCAGATAATCGTTCAGCGTCTCGCCCGCTTTGCGGTCGGGCATGGCCTCGTCATAGGCGTCCTGAATCTTCTGCTGCGCGGTCGAGCCGGTAGAATCCGGCGCGGGACGGAAACGACGCAGCAACGCAAAGACCGTCAGGCCGACAATGCCGAGGACGGCGATCTCACCGAATGTATCGAAAGCGCGGAAATCGACCAGAATGACATTGACGACATTCTTGCCGCCGCCACCCGAATAGGCGTTTTGCAGGAAATAATCGCCGATGCTGTTAGGCGACGGGCGCGTCATCATCGCATAGGCAATGATCGAAACGCCGACCCCACTAGCAACAGCCAGCACAAGATCGCGATAGCGACGGATACGTGGGCCGATCTTCACCGGAACCGGATCGGGATCTTCCCAACGCTTCGGCAGCCAGCGCAGACCGAGCAAAAGCAGAACCGTCGTGACGATTTCCACCAGAAGCTGCGTGACGGCAAGATCGGGCGCGGAAAGCCAGACAAAGGTGATGCAGGTCATGAGCCCCGCCCCGCCAAGCAGGATCAAGGCGGCGAGACGATGGAATTTAGCCTGATAGGCAGCGCCCACGGCGCAGGCACAGCCAAGAAGCCAGAGGCCGGCGAAAATCGGATCAACCGGCTGCGGCCCCAATAGACCCGAGCGCAGACCATCCTCAATCAGCGGCCATGCAGCAACCACAACGGCCACCGCCACGATGATGCGCAATTGCGGCTGCAAGCGGCGCGTGCTGAGGAAATTTTCAGCCTTACGCGCCCAGTTCCATGACAACGTCACCAGTACGCGCTCGAAAATGCGCTGACCTTGCAGGTGCCGGAACAGCGGCGGTCCATCCTCGCTGGTTGTCAGATAGTTTTTCAAGCACCAGTGCAGAAGTACGCCACCGATCATCGCGGCGATACTCATCATCAGGGGCAGATTGAAACCATGCCAGACTGCGAGACTATATTCCGGCGTCGCATCGCCAAGCACCGAGCGCACCGCCGAATGCAAGAATGGACCAATGGACAGGCCAGGAACGATGCCGATCAGAAGGCAGAGCAGAACGAGAAGTTCTATAGGGCGGCGCATCCAGTGCGGCGGTTCATGCGGCTCTCGCGGCAGATCATGCGGCGGCGGGCCGAAGAAGGTCGAGTAAATGAAGCGGATCGAATAGGCCACTGTGAAGATGCTGGCGAGCGTCGCCACGTAAGGGGTGATCGTGTCGAGCCAGGACGCAAGATGCGTTTCAACCGCCTCGGCAAAGAACATTTCCTTGGAAATGAAACCGTTCAGCAGCGGAACGCCAGCCATAGCAGCGCTCGCCACCATGGCGAGTGTCGCCGTATAGGGCATTAATCGGAACAATCCGCTCAGGCGACGCATATCGCGCGTTCCGGTTTCATGGTCGATGATGCCTGCCGCCATGAAGAGCGACGCCTTGAAAATGGCATGGTTGACCATGTGGAAGATCGCGGCCACCGCAGCAAGCGGACTACCGAGGCTCAACAGCGCCGTAATCAGACCCAGATTGCTGATCGTAGAATAGGCGAGCAGCCCTTTGAGGTCCTGCTGGAACACAGCAAAGAAGCTAGCAAGCAAAAGCGTGATCAGGCCCGCAGAACCCAATATCCAGAACCATTCCTCGGTTCCGGCGAGCACCGGCCACAGGCGGGCCAGCAGGAACACGCCTGCCTTCACCATGGTCGCCGAATGGAGATAGGCCGAAACGGGCGTTGGCGCAGCCATGGCGTTCGGCAGCCAGAAATGGAACGGAAACTGCGCGCTTTTGGTGAAAGCCGCAAGCAAGATCAAGATGAGCGCGACGGTATATAGCGGATGGGTGCGAACCTCGTTGCCCGCTGCCAGCACGACATCGAGATCATAACTGCCGACGATATGACCGAGCAGCAGCATGCCCGCCAGCAGACAGAAGCCGCCAATGCCGGTGACCGTCAGCGCCATACGCGCGCCATCGCGCGCACTGGCATTATGATACCAGTAGCCGATGAGCAGGAACGAGAAGATACTCGTCAGTTCCCAAAAAACCGCAAGCAGGATGATATTGCCGGACAGAACGACGCCCAGCATGGATCCCATGAAGGAGAGCAGGAACGAGAAGAAACGCGGTACCGGATCGTCAGGTGACATGTAATAGCGCGCATAAATCACGACCAGAAGGCCGATGCCGGTGATCAGCATGGCAAACAGCCAAGCGAAACCGTCCATGCGCAATGTCACATTGAGACCGTAGGCGGGCAGCCAATCGACTGTGCCGCGCAAAACTTTCCCGTCCGAGACGATGGGATAAAGACTGGCTGTGACAATGAAGGCGACGAGAGCGATGGCTGCCGTGAACCAGGCGGAACCGCTTCGGTCCGCGCCCCTGAAAAGACCCGTGATGACGCTGCCAATAAAAGGAAGAAGGACAAGCAGGAAAAGCATTCTGCCGTCCATCGTCATGCGCCCAAGGCCTCCAATCCGCTCTTACTGTCTATAATCACACACATCTGGTCCGAAAGCTGTTCACACTTTTGGAGATGCGCTCCACTTTGTCGTAATTTCCGGGCGCAAAACCGTCAGGCACTTTTGCAGGAAACGCTTTACAACTGATCCGGCGCATGCGCGGCTCAGGCGAGCAGCAACTGAAATGCCCCGATCAGATGTTGTGAGGAATCATATATTCCGATGTCGTTATTATGACCGGCCAGCCAATATATTGGCAATAGCTTTCGATAGTTTATATGGGACAAATCAGAGGCTTATCGCAATTTTCTGACTTTTTGGCCGCCAATTCCACGCGAATCTCTTTCTTTCGCCGCATATCAGCCCCTGCAACCTTGCCTTGAAGGGCAACTTGCCACGAAAATCTTGTCGGTGAACGATCAGCAGCACGGCATCGCTGGTCGAAAGATTCGTTTCAGGCTTCCCCTTCAAACAAGGTCTCGACCAGCCTGGCCGCCTGAACGCGAATATCCGGAACGGCTGTCGATTCCCAGAAGACGCCCTTCGTCACCGGACCGATAGCAAAGAACGAGCCCGACGGTTCACCGCGCGCATTGATCAGCTGGAAATCCTTGGTGACATCCAGACCGAGATCAAGCGCATCGGGCTTTGCCAGCCCATGCTCCATAAGGCCAAGCAAGGCGAGATTGCGTGTCGTTGAAAACCTTGGGTTTCCGCCACGGCAATCGATGATCGTCGCGATTTTCAGCCGCTGGAACGAACCCGTATGACGCTCGCGATAGCGGATCGTCATATCCGTTTCGTTTTCCTGCACGGAAAGAAGCCGACCTGCTGCAATTTCAAGCTGCCCCGAGGCGCGCGCTGCGTCGATCCGATCAGCGACAGCGGGCGCCATACGATGACGGTGCGTGTCCCACCAGGGCCGCAGATGACGCAGAAAACTTTCACGTTGCGCCAGCGGCAACCGCGTCCAGATATGCTGCGTGTGCGGTCGCAGCGCATCCATGACAGCGCGCCAGTTCGAACCCGCAGTGTCGGCCTCCTGCATCAAAGCGCGAACGCGACGCAACAGACCGACAATACCGGACGCGACGAATAACGAATCGGTATCAACGTCAAACGGCTCCACCGCCGCATGGCGCGCAGGCACCAGTCCGCGCCGGGAGATCGCATGAATGGTTCCCTGATGCCCACGATCAAGCAGCGATAGCACGCTATCGACCATCGACAGTCCAGTCCCGAAAATCGCCACCGGCGCATCAGCCGGAATGTCGAAATAGCCGCTACTGGACCAGTATTCGGCAACATTCGCGCCAGAAACGGCAATCGCCGTTTCGTTGCCCGTCGCGACAATCACCGCATCTGCGGAAACAATCTCGCCTGTTTCAGTGACCACGGCAGGCTTGCCGCCGTCGAGTACGACATCGACAATCTCGCGCTGATCGACAACCAGTCTGGGTGCGTCGCCTGCACGGTATTGTTCGACAAGATCGTTCAGGTAATCGCGATAAAGCCTGCGAGGTGCGAATGACTGCGGTTGCCATTCATTAGCGATTTTAGCGCCTGCCGTCGTTTGCCGCGTGTGAAGCCAGTTCAGGAAATGATCGGGATTGCCGGGAAAAGCGCTCATATTGCTGGCGCGAACATTGAGAAGGTGGCCGGGATTTTCCGTCGAATAGGCGATTCCCCTGCCGATCTGGCCGGATCGCTCAAAAATGCGAACCATCGCATCACGCGAGCGCTCCAGCACTTGCGCCGCAAGAATGACGCCGCTCGCGCCGCCACCGATAATGACAAAAGACTTCAAACTATCGTGACCTATCCCATTTCGCGACGGTTTCACCCTCTGAACAGGTTCCGTCGTCCTTCCCATAATCCCACCAATTTAATAAGATTCCAACATCGTGCCCAAGATGTAAACCCCGGTTTGGCTGGGAATTTCCCCACAACGCACAGGCTCCGCCCCGTTATCGCTGATCAATATGGAAACAATGGCGGCTTCACTATCCCAATTTGTTGACAGTGTGTCTCTGAAAAGCGGGCTGGCGTTGAACGGTTTGACCCCAATATCTTGGGGCACGTCATGAATGTAACTTCTGGACATTCTGCATCGATAGATGTGTCGGGAAGTTCGCAATCTACTGCAACATCAGGATTAGAACGAATGAACAACAGCCATCTCGCATCCATCAAGAAGCGTCGCACCCAGTATGCTCTTGGCAAGAACCTCCCGCTCGCAAAGGAGCAGGTTGCGGAACTGATCCGCGAAGCCGTCAAGCACACGCCTTCATCGTTCAACTCGCAGAGCTCGCGTGCAGTCATCCTGTTTGGCGCTGAAAGCGACAAGCTGTGGAACATTGCCAAGGAAGAACTGCGCAAGATCGTTCCTGCCGATGCCTTTGCGCAGACGGAAGGCAAGCTCAACAGCTTCGCAGCCGGTGCTGGCACGGTTCTCTTCTTCGAAGACCAGAACGTCGTGAAGGGCCTGCAGGAGCAGTTCGCACTTTATGCCGACAACTTCCCGGTCTGGTCGGAACAGTCGGGCGGCATGGCGCAGCATTCGGTCTGGACTGCCCTCTCCGACGCCGGTATTGGCGCCAGCCTTCAGCACTACAACCCGCTGATCGACGCGGAAGTCGCCAAGACCTGGGATATTCCGTCGTCGTGGAAGCTGCGCGCCCAGATGCCGTTTGGTTCCAATGAACAGCCTTTCGGCGAAAAGACCTTCATGGATGACGGCGAGCGCTTCAAGGTATTCGGCTGATCCCGAATTTAAAAATACGAGACAGGGCCGGAGATTTTCTCTGGCCTTTTCTTTTTGCGGGCACAATATTGCCTTATCAACGCACTCTATATTGTGAACCTTCCCAAAATAGGAATCTAATGGCGACGCGCCAAAGCGAGTCGTGAACCGCCGCTTGCTCAAAAAATGAGGCGCATTTTCTATGCATGGTCCGGCCCAAACATTCGTCGTGACCGAAGGGGAAGTTGCATGACCACCGGAATCCTGTCCTTCAATCATCGTCGCCCGCGCGATACAGCCTCCAGAACGAGCCTCCAGTCTGGCTTTGTGCGACGCCTGTTGCGCAGCACAATTCCCGCCGCACTGGCTTTTGGCCTGCTGCTTTCAGCGGCACCAAAGGCTGTGCAGGCGGCCACGCCAGCCGATACGCTGGTCATCGCCATGGGAATTGATGACGTCATCTCGCTCGATCCTGCGGAAATCTTCGAAATCACCACCTCGGAAGTGCTCACCAGCACTTATGAGCGTCTGGTGACGACCGATACTAAAGACCCGACCAAGATCATCCCGCAGATCGCCGAAAGCTGGACGTTCTCGGAGGATGGGCGCTCGATCACCTTCAAGATTCGCAAAGGCCTGAAATTCGCCTCCGGCAATCCGTTGACGGCACAGGACGCTGCCTATTCGCTGCAACGCGCGATCAAAATGGACATGAGCCCGGCGTTCATCTTGAGCCAGTTTGGCCTGACGCGCGATAATGCCGATCAGAATATCGTGGCGACCGATGACGAAACGCTGGTTTTCACCACCGGAAAGGCGTTTGCGCCAAGCTTCGTTCTGAACTGCCTCACCTCCAGCGTTGCATCCATCGTGGACAGCAAACTGGTCAAGGAACACGAGCAGAAGACTGAAAAGACTGACGCTCACCCTTATGAAACCGACTTTGGCTATGAATGGCTGAAGGGCAATTATGCCGGTTCTGGTCCGTTCGCATTGAAACAATGGCGCGCCAATGAAGTGCTGCTTCTCGAACGCAATGAGAATTATGCCGATGCCAAGCCTGCGATGAAGCGCGTCATCTATCGTCATGTGAAGGAAGGCAGCTCGCAGCGTCTGCTTTTGCAGGCGGGCGATATCGACATTGCGCGCAATCTGGAACCGGGTGACCTTGAAACGCTGAGCAAGGACGACAAGTATCACGTTCTCGCCGCCCCCAAGGGACGCGTCTATTATCTGGTTGCAAACCAGAATGTCCCTGAACTTGCAAAGCCGGAAGTGCGCCAGGCAATCAAATATCTCATTGATTACAACACCATTGAATCCCAGCTGATCAAGGGTATCGGTCGCACCCATCAGTCCTTCCTGCCGCTTGGCATGTTTGGCGCGGTGGATGACAAGCCTTTCACTTACGACGTGGACAAGGCCAAGGAACTGCTTACTAAAGCCGGTTTGAAAGACGGCTTCAAGGTGACGCTCGATGTCCGCAATACGCAGCCAGGCGTCGGCATTGCCGAAAACATCCAGCAGACCATGCGCAATGCCGGTATCGACGTGGAAATCCTGCAAGGCGACGGCAAGCTGACGACGACCAAGGTGCGTGCGCGCAAGCATCAGCTGGCTCTCGGCATCTGGGGGCCGGATTATTGGGATCCGCACACCAATGCGGTGACCTTCACCAACAATCCTAACAATGGCGAGGATGTATCCATGCGCACCAATGCCTGGCAGGCGCATTGGGATATTCCAGACCTGACTGCTGAAACCATGGCTGCCGCCGAAGAGCGCGATACTGCCAAGCGTGAAGCGATGTATCATGATCTTCAGAAGAAGTTTCAGGAAACGAGCCCGTTCGCGATCCTTTACCAGCAGATCGAAACGGCTGTGACCGGTGCCAACGTGCACGGTTTCAACATGGTCGCCGACGCGAACTACATTCAGACCGTGACGAAAGACTAACGAAAAAAGACCGGGCATCCTCTGATGCCCGGTCTTTTTTAGACAACTGAATTTTCCTATTTAGTCTTCAAAACAGAATGGCGGCAACTGTACGAGCGCCGATTTCAGCGCTTCGGACCAGCTTTCGGATACCGTCTGGTAATAAGGGTCCGTTGCCTCGAAGCGCCGTTGCACGCCGGTCTTGAGGCTATCAGTTTCGTAAATCTGCATATCCAGCGGAAGGCCGACAGAGAGATTGGCTTTCAGCGTGGAATCGAACGAGACGAGCAGCAGCTTCACTGCATCCTCGAAGCTCATATCCGGCTGATAAGCGCGCACCAGAATGGGCTTGCCATATTTGTTCTCGCCGATCTGGAAAAACGGAGTATCGACCGAGCTTTCGATGAAATTGCCTTCGGGATAAATATAGAACAGTCGCGGTTGGCCGCCTTTGATCTGCCCGCCCAGAATGAACGAAGCGCCGAACGCATCCGCTGCCTTCTGGCCGCCGGTAGCAGAACTCTGAATCACTTCCTTGACCGTATCACCAACCAGCCGTGCAACCTGAAACATGGACGGCGCGTCGAACACCGACGGGTGACGGTCAGCGGGCGCCTTCATCCGTTCTTCCAGCAAACTGGCGACTGATTGCGTCGTGGCAAGATTGCCAGCCGAGAGCAGGACGATGACGCGGTCACCGGGCTTCGACCAGCTCCGCATCTTAGAAAATTTCGAAATATTGTCGAGCCCCGCATTCGTCCGGGTGTCGGACATGAACACAAGGCCACGATCGATTTTCATTCCAACGCAATAGGTCATCGGCAGTATCCGGCAGGCGATATCATCGTTCTCGTCCGATCACTGCCCTACATTGATGTGAACCGCAAGGCTTTCGACCGTTCCACCAAGCCGAACGCCTGAAATTGGAGCCGCATCGCGATAATCGAGCCCGGTCGCCAGACGCACATAGCGATCATTCGGGCAAATATTATTCGCCGCATCGAAACCAACCCAACCCAATCCGTCGATATGCGCTTCCGCCCAGGCGTGACTTGCAGTCTGGTCTTCCACGCCCTCCATCATGAGATAGCCGGAGACATACCGCGCCGGAATGCCGAGCAGCCGCGCGACAGACAGGAAGATGTGGCTATGGTCCTGACAGACGCCCTTGCCCGCGCCGAGCGCCGTTTCCGCATCGGTGAAAACGCTGGTTGTGCCGGGCATATAGGCGACAGAACCATGGACGCGGTTCATCAACTCGTGAAGCAGGGCAAGCCGCTCCTGCCCGGTTGAAACTTCGCCCGCGAGCGCGCGAATGCCCTCGCCCGGCAGAGTCAGTTCGGTTTCGCGTTCGAACAGCCATAAGGGCGCATAGCCATAGACCGGACCGAGTACGCCGACACCGTCTTCCACATCGACAGTGCCGCTGGCGGTGATGATAATCTCGCTGGTATTGCGCTGGTGCTGCACCAGGTCGGTCTTGTTTCCGAAACCGTCGATATAGGAGACTTCCGGTTCGCCGCCTTCGATTGTCAGCTCCCAGTGCTTCACCATCTGTCCCGGCACGGTCGGCGGGCGCAAACGCAAACGCTGCACCGCATAGGGCACCGGATGTTCATAAACATAATGCGAAACGTGCCGGATATTGAGCTGCAAGCGAGGACCTCAATTGAAATTATAGGTTTCAGCGATCTCGTTGCCGAGCCGGTTGTTGCATTTGATGAAGTCCGTCAGGAATTCATGCAGACCAACATCGAAGATTGCACTTATGTCCTGATTTTGCAGTGTCGAAAAGATTTTCTCCCCTGTTTCATGACAGGTAGCATGGCTGTCATAGTCCTTGGACAGAAAATCCAGATGCTCGTTGATGCTGCGATAGCAATAATTAAGCGAGCGTGGCATGCGTCCGTTCAGGATCAGATAATCCGCGACATGCGCCGGACGATAATCCCCGTCATAGACCCAGCGATAGGAGCGATGCGCCGAGACCGAGCGCAGGATCGACTCCCACTGATAATTATCGAGCGTTGTCCCGACATAGGAAATGGCCGGCAGCAGCACATAATATTTCACGTCCAGGATGCGCGCGGTGTTGTCGGCGCGTTCAATGAATGTGCCCAGGCCCGCAAAATCGAAAATCTCGTTGCGCAGCATGGTCCCGTGAAAGGCTCCGCGGATCAGTGCCGTTTCGCGCTTGATCTGGTCGAGAAGCGGCGGCAGGTCGCTTTCCTTGAGCGGCTTGCTCAGCGACTTCTTCAAAAGCATCCACGCTTCATTGACGCTTTCCCACGCCTCGCGCGTCAAAGCGGTGCGCACCATGCGCGCATTGGAACGCGCCGTCTCAAAACAAGACATCACGCTTGACGGATTGCTGGTATCACGCAGCAGGAAATCGGCTACATTCGCCGCATTATACGCATCGTATCTTGCGGAAAAGGCCTGACTGGCGCCCGCCGACACCACCACGGAAGACCATTCTTCCGGCGCGTCGGACGTCTTGGTCAGAGCCATACGCAATCCGGCATCCACCAGGCGAGCCATATTTTCCGCCCGCTCAATGTAGCGGAACATCCAGAAAAGCCCGTTTGCCGTGCGGCCTAAAAGCATGAATTCATTCCCCTTATCGAGCCTTTAAGGCTCCATCTTCACGCGCCGGTCTTAATGCCGGATTTTGCGTACAAATTCGTTTCTGCTTCAGTTCTAGTCGTCCAGAACCCAGGTGTCCTTGGTGCCACCGCCCTGACTGGAATTCACCACCAGCGATCCTTCCTTCAGCGCCACGCGGGTCAAACCGCCGGGCGTGATGCGGATACGGTCGGAAACCAGCACGAACGGGCGCAGATCGACATGGCGCGGCGCGAGACCCTTTTCGGTAAAGATCGGGGTGGTGGAAAGCGCCAGTGTCGGCTGCGCGATATAATTGCGCGGACGCGCCTTCAGCTTTTTCGCAAAGGCTTCGCGTTCAGCCTTGGTGGATGCAGGCCCCACCAGCATGCCGTAACCGCCGGAACCGTGCACTTCCTTGACGACAAGATCGGCCAGATTGTCGAGCACATAGGCCAGACTGTCCGGTTCCGAGCAGCGCCATGTCGGCACGTTTTCGAGGATCGCCTTGCGGCCCGTATAGAACTCTACGATTTCCGGCATATAGGAATAGATCGCCTTGTCGTCGGCAATGCCGGTGCCCGGTGCATTGGCAATGGTGATATTGCCCACGCGGTAGACATCCATGATACCTGCGACGCCAAGTGTCGAATCCGGACGGAACGTCAGAGGATCGAGATAGGCGTCGTCCACGCGACGGTAAAGCACGTCGATGGCGCGATAGCCCTGCGTGGTTCGCATGGCGACGCGCCCATCAACCACCCGCAGATCGCTGCCCTCCACCAGTTCGACGCCCATCTGGTCGGCCAGAAACGCGTGTTCGAAATAGGCGGAATTATAAATGCCGGGCGTCAGAACCGCGACGGTCGGCACGCCCTGCGTACCGGGAGGCGCGACGCTCGCCAGCGACTGGCGCAGCAATTGCGGATAGTTCTCAACCGGGCGAACCTTGACGTTCTGGAACAGCTCCGGGAACAGCTGCATCATCGTTTCGCGGTTTTCCAGCATATAGGAAACACCGGACGGCGTGCGGGCATTGTCTTCCAGCACGTAGAACTGGTTCTCTGCGGTGCGCACGATATCGACGCCGATAATATGCGTATAGACGTTGCCGGGCGGACGAAAGCCGATCATCTCGGGCAGAAATGCCTCGTTCCTGGTGATCAGTTCTTTCGGGATGCGCCCTGCCCTGACAATTTCCTGCCGATGATAAATATCGTCGAGAAACGCGTTAAGCGCCATGACGCGCTGTTCGATGCCTTGCGAAAGACGCCGCCATTCCTGACCGGAAATGATGCGCGGGATGATATCGAAAGGGATAAGCCGTTCGGCTGCTTCCTGATCCCCGTAAACCGCGAAAGTAATGCCCGTCTTGCGAAAGACGCTTTCTGCGTCCTGAGATTTCTGCAGAAGCTTGCCAGAATCCTGGCCGTCGAGCCATTGTTTGAGAAATTCGTAAGGTGGCCGGACATTCCCGCCATGGTTGAGCATTTCATCAAATGGCTTCACTGAGTACCCCTTTTTCCGCTATTATTCAGCGCGACTTTGGGGAAATGCAAGCATTGAAATCATATAAAAGTGCAAAGCAGGGTTGCGCAATTCGTCGTGATGACAACGGACGAATTGGAATGTAGACTCCCGGCCAAACTGGGAATCGCTTGGCCCGTTTCTATCCCGGACGATGTGCCTTGACGACCGCCGGGTCGGTTTCGATACGGCCAGCACCGATCAAATCAAGACAATATGGGATAGCCGGAAAGACCGCCTGCAAGGTCATTGCGATGGATGCAGGCTTGCCCGGCAGGTTGAGAATAAAGCTCTTGCCGCGGCTGCCCGCCGTCTGGCGCGAGAGAATAGCTGTCGGCGTTTGTTCGAGGCTGACGCGGCGCATCAACTCGCCAAAACCCGGCAATTCCTTGTGCAGAACGGCATGCATGGCTTCTGTTGTCTCGTCGCGCGGGCTTGGCCCCGTGCCGCCCGTCGTCAGGATCAGATCGCAAGCCTCATCATCGCAAAGCGCGATCAGCGTATCGCGTACCGACGCCATCCCGTCGGGAATGACGCGCTTCACCGTTTCGTAAGGCGTGACGATGGCGTTCTTCAGCCATGCTTCGATGGCCGGGCCGCTCAAATCCTCATATTCGCCACGGCTTGCGCGGTCGGAAACGGTAACAACGCCGATTTTCAAAACTGCATCCCCAAATCCTCTGAACGACGGCACTCATATCGTCCACCCGCGACAATGTGAAGACACCGTGTTCCGTTCCATGCTTGACGCGGGTGCAAAACCGCTATCAACGTCAATCGTAGCCCGCGCGTCGAAGGATGCGCAATATCACCGCCAAAAGCTTCTTCCGGTCATCATGATCATCAAGCGCAACGATCTCATTTTTGCGGTACGGACCACCGCCGCATCGCTGATCGCGCTTTATATTGCCTTCCTGATGAATATGGATGACCCGAAATGGGCCGCCATGACGGTCTGGATTGTCGCTCAAAGCAGCCGTGCAATGAGCGTTTCCAAGAGCATCTATCGCCTCATGGGCACGGCAATCGGCGTCGTGGTCGCGGTGTTGCTCACGGCAATCTTCATCCAGACACCCACTCTGTTTCTGCTGGTGCTCGCAGGCTGGATCGGCCTTTGTACTGCGCTTTCGACGGGCCTGCGCAACTTCCGCTCCTATGGCGCGGTGCTTGCCGGCTATACGGCTGCCATCGTCGCCATCGACTCTTTGTCCGACCCGGAAAATGTGTTTGAAATCGCTGTATCGCGGTTGATCTACATTGCATTGGGCATCGTGACCGAAGCCATCATCACCTGGCTGTTCAGCACCGATAATCCCTTTGAGGAAGCACGTGCGCAGCTTGGAAAATTCATGCGGCAGACGGCCAAGCTCTGCGCAGAAATGCTGGGCGGTGAAGCCGGAACCGGCGCGCTGCAAACCGCCTATCGCAATGCCATCGCCTTCGATACGGCCATTGAGTACAAGGCCGCGAGTTCCGTCACGGTCAGGCGCAGCGTTGGCTATCTCAGGCAGGCGATGGTGGTCACGCTGCAACAGGCATCGGCTGTGCGCGCCATATTGGAAATGCCATCACAAACCACGAGCGGCGATCCATTGTTGCTGGAAGCCAAAAACGCCATGGCGCAGATCGCCGATGGCGACGAAACCGTTGATCTCGAAGCTCTGCGCGAAAAGATCATGCGCACGGCGGAAGAAGAAACGAGCGGCAATACCGATCTCACTTCCGGGCGGCTGATGTTTTTGTATCGCCTAAGAAGCATGCTCGGTTTTCAGGAACAGGCACTCGCCATCGAAGCCGAACTCGACACCGCGCATCCGAAAGCGAACCGTGTACGGCTTTCCTACCATGTCGATCACACGGCAGCGTTTATCAACGGTATTCGCGCATTTGTGGCGCTGGCCGCAGCATCCGCGATCTGGATCTTCACCGCATGGCCATCCGGTCCAGGTTTCGTCATCGTGGTTGGTGTGGTCAACGCGCTTTTCGCAACCCGGCCAAACCCGGTTGCCAGCGGAACGGAATTTTTGAAAGGCTCGGCGATTGCCGCAATCGTGGCGGCCATCATGAATTTTGGCGTTTTGCCCGTCATTTGGGGGTTCCTCCCCTTCACCATCGTCATAGCGCCCGTTCTGATCTGCGCCGGGCTTGCCATGCGCAATCCGTCTACCATCGCCAAAGGATCGGCATTCGCCATTTTTTTCTGGGATTTGATTGGCCCTGACAATTTCACGCGACCCGACGCCACGTCCTTTCTGAATGGCGTGCTTGCGCTGCTTCTCGGCATCGGTATTGGCACGCTTGTCTTCTCGCTGCTTTTTCCACCGAACGACTATGCCGCGCAGCGCCGCATGAAGCGCGCCATGCGCGACAGCCTGAAGAAGATCGGTGCGGCGCCACGTTCCATCTCCATCGAGGCGTGGATCAGCCAAAGTGCTGACCGTATCTCGCGTCTGCTCATAACCGAGACCTCTGCCGCATCACCTGAGGCGCATCAGGATTTGCGCGGTATGCTGGCCGTCCTGAACCTCGGCTCTGCGGCACTGGAACTGGCACAATTCACCGACCATCCCCAGCCGGATGTCCGCCTAGCAGTCCGCAACATGCTGCGGACATTGGCGGTTTTCGAGCCTGTAATGCTGATTGAAACCACCACGGCTGGCGCAGGCCAGATTCTGGCCGCATCGGAAGCTGCCAGAGCTGCGGAAAAAGACCGGTTGTTGCACGCGGCTGCACTCATGCAAGCCATGGCCATGACGACGGAAGCGAATGCTGCATTCCTGCGTTGACGTCTATTCCATAAAAGCAGGCATCAGTAAGAGATGCATTATTGATTAAAACAATACTTATTTATGCAACAATTATTCCAAAAAAATTCAAATATTTTAGAAGACGTAAACGATTGCCGGTTACTATCTATGGTCATATGCTATAGTGAGCTTTAGCAAACTGGAAAGTTTTCGAACACAGACTTGCGGTGGCAAGCCCCCACCGGTCACATTGCGGAATGCATGGAAATGCCATTTTCGAGGGATTATTACTTCGGACGTTTCAAGGCCGACGAACTGGCAAGGTTGCAACAGGCCTATATTCAGTCCTGCGCAGCCATCGGTTGCTGCCCGATCACCTCGCCTTTGAAGGACGAGCTGGTCCGCGAAATCATCCAGATTTATGAGTGCGGCGTTTCCCAGCCTGAGAAGATCGCCGAACTCATGAAGCAGATCGAAAGCGTCAAACACCGTGCCGATCAGGCCCAGACGCTCGACCAATTTGCCGTTATACACTCCAAGACTGCATAAGCCCTGTTAGAGATCCGGGACTTATTCCGCAGCATCCGCCAGATAGCCGAATTGCAGCACATTTTGGGGCGCTTTTACGCCCGGCAACAGACGCTCATCGTCAATCGGTTCGCCCAGATGTGTCGTCACCGGAATGATGCCCGCCCAGATCGGTAGCGCATAATCCGGCTCGTCATCCTTGGGTGGACCGGAGCGGACTTTCGCTGACGCTTCATTCAGTTCCAGTTCCAGCAGCATGGTCGCCTTCAGTTCCTTGGCCATCATCGGGCGTAGCCCTTCCCAGCGATCAGGAAAAAGCCCATTCACGAAGTTGCGCAAATGTCGCTCCTTCGCCACAACATCGGTAATTTTCTTCGCCGTACCGAAAGCCATCACGGAACGATAATTGCAGGAATGGTGAAAGGCAGAACGCGCCAGCACCAACCCGTCCAATGTTGCGAAGCTGACGCAGACTTCCGCTTCCTCACAAGCTTCCAACATGCGGCTTGCCGAGGATCCGTGCCAGTAAATGAAATTGCCTTCCCGCCATACGAGCGTCGGCGACACATAGGGCGCGCCGTTGAAAACATAGGCTACATGGGCGAGCGGCTGAGCATCAATGATCGCGTGAACACTGTCCGCATCATAGCGGCCGCGATCATGCAGGCGCTTCACTCTGGTTCTTTCTGTTGGGGCATTCGTCATGCTGGTCGGTCCTGTTTGCATTTGCACTTTCGATGCATGCAAAATGCCGTCATAGTGGTATGTTGAAAATAACCACTTATAAGATACTGAACCATGCCACTTATCGCATCGATACCGGAATTCGGGATTGACCGTACGAGCGCTACGCCTCTCGCCGTTCAGCTTGCAGAACAGATAAGGCAGGCCGTTCTGACCGGAAGGCTGAAGCCTGAAAGTCGCCTTCCCTCGACCCGCGCTTTTGCGGAAGAACTGGGCGTCTCGCGCGCCACAGCGCTTGCGGCTTATGACCAGCTGATCGCGGAAGGTTATCTGGAAGGCAGGCACGGTTCAGGGACGCGCATTGCCGCTCAATTGCCGGATGTAACGTTGAAAACCGGGCCAACGGGCAGCGCCCCGACAGCGAAGACGACCACCAAGGCAACACTTACACCGCAGCCCTTTCAGCAAGGTGTATTCGACAGCGATCACTTTCCACATGCGGAATGGGGCAAATTGCTTGGGCGCATCTGGCGCAAGCCTGACACCAACCTGCTGAACGGCAACGATCCATTCGGCTATTTTCCGCTGCGTGTCGCGCTTGCCCGCCATCTGCATGAATGGCGCGGCATGGCGGTGGATGCAGGGCAAATTCTGATTACCGGCGGCAGTACCGACGCATTTTCGCTTCTCCGGGCAGCCATCTTCGAACCAGGCGACAAAATCTGGATGGAGGAGCCCGGCTATTCGCCTGCCCGTAACATTCTCGGCGGTCAGGGAATCGATGTTGTTTCCGTGCCGGTCGATGACAACGGTCTTGATGTGGCCGCCGGGCGACAAAGCGCGATGCAGGCACGTGCGGCTTTTGTAACACCGGCCCGCCATCATCCGACGGGTGTAACCATGCCGCTGGCGCGACGGCTCGATCTCATTGCCTGGGCGCGCGAAAGCGACGCATTCATCATCGAAGACGACTATGACAGCGAGCATCGCTATATCGGTCAGCCGCTTCCGGCCCTTATGTCGCTCGACCGCGACCGCATTCTTTATATCGGCAGTTTCTCGAAGGTATTTTCACCCGTCTTGCGGCTCGGCTTCCTGATCGTGCCTCTGCATTTGACGGAAAAGTATCGCACACTCCGGCGCGAACTTTTGCCGCCGCCGTCGATGCTTGCGCAACCGGCACTGGCACAATTCATCGAAACTGGCGCTTTTGCCCAGCACATCAGGCGAATGCGCCGTCTCTACGCGGCGCGTCGTAACAAGCTTATTGCGGCACTATCCCCCGGTGAACCGTCGCTTTTCAGCATTGAAGCGCCCCCCGCCGGGCTGACGCTTTTGCTGGCGCTTTCAGACGAGCAAAACGATGTGATGCTTGCAAATAAACTCGCCGACAGCGGTATAAAGGTTCAGCCTCTGTCGCCACTCTATGGCATTTTCCAACCAAGACAGGGACTTATCCTCGGTTTCTCAGGCTTTGAAGAAGCTTCTCTGGAGAAATCTGCAACAGCGCTGATAAAAATCCTCGAAAGCTCAATTTGAACATCGTGCGTTAGCACTTTCGTAAACTTTGGATTCAGTTTTTGCAGGTAATCTGACCTGAGCAATGACTCGGGAGAGCGTTGCAGCCCATTTGTTCTGAGTACGGGTGCCCATGCGTTCTTCGCCTTCGCGTTCTTTGGTCGTGTCTGCCATTGCGCTCGCTTGCGCCGCCCTGTCGGGCTGCACATCGAGTTCCGGCATCGACAGCATCATGCTCCAGCCGAAACCCTCGGCGGAGATGACCAGTTCTGTTGTGAGGCCGGTTCCGCCCGCAGCCGTAACCGAAACAGCAAGCGCGCCACGCGCGCAGCCACTCCCCCCGCAAGAAGAGGTGCTTGCCTGGGCCGGACCTGTTCCAGACGGCGGACAGTTCAAGGTGCAGCCGCCTGCGCCGGTTGCGCCGCAACCGCGCGGGCCATTGCAGGAGCGCCCCGTCGCGCAGATACCTACACCCGTGCCGCAAACCGAAGCACCGCGCATGCCTGCACCGCAGGTGGCGGCCTATCCGGCAGTGCGTCTGGAACCGCAAGCGCGCACGGCACAAGATCGCTCCAGAATCTACAGCCATCGCTTCCGCGATGCGAAGCCGATCAATTTTGGCCGTGCATCGCCGCGCAAACTCGCCGTGCATGGCGTAGACGTGTCGCGCTGGCAGGGGGATATCGACTGGCCGAAGCTGCGCACGCAAGGCGCGAACTTCGCCTATATCAAGGCCACAGACGGCGGTGATCATCTCGACCCGATGTTCCGCAAGAACTGGCGCGAGGCCAAGGCCGCCGGTATCAAGCGCGGCGCTTATCACTTCTTCTATTGGTGCCGTGTCGCCAGCGAACAGGCTGACTGGTTCATCCGCAACGTGCCGAAAGACCCCGACGCACTGCCGCCGGTGATCGACGTGGAATGGAATGGCGATTCTGCCTGCCGCCGCCGCCCGTCGCCGCAACAGGTGCGTGAAAAGATGCAGGTCTTCATGGACAAGCTGGAGCGCCATTACGGCAAGCGCCCGGTCATCTATACCGCTCCGGATTTCTACGATGACAATCTGAAAGGTGCGTTCACCAACTATCCGTTCTGGTTGCGCGCTGTGGCACAACACCCATCGAAGGTCTATCCGGGCCGTCCATGGCTGTTCTGGCAATATTCTGGATCGGGCCTGTCTCAGGGCGTGAGCAACAAGATCGATCTCAATGTTTTCCATGGCTCCGAAGCAGAATGGCATCGCTGGCTGGAACGGGTCGGCAGCTGATAGTGCTTCATCCCAAACAAAACCCCGGAATTTCCATTCCGGGGTTTTGTTTATTCAGCGGCAGTCACTTCTTGCCGATATTTTCCAGATCGTACGGCGTCGACTGGTAAATTTCATTGATCCAGTTGCCGAACAGCAGATGCGCGTGGCCACGCCAGCGGTTTTGCGGCGGGCGGGTCGCGTCGTCGTCCGGGAAATAATTTGCGGGCACCTTGGTTTCAGGCTCAGCCTGAATATCGCGGAAATATTCGTCGGCCAACGACGTCGTGTCATATTCTACGTGGTTGAACATGTGCAGCGCCCGATGGCGTGGGTCTTCCAGCAGACAAAGGCCGGATTCAGCGCTATCGACGAGAACATTCAGGCCGCTATCCTGCGGAATGTCTTCCTTGCGCACTTCCGTCCAGCGCGAAACCGGAATGGTGAAATCGTCCGAAAATCCGCGCAGATAGGGCGAGGCCGGGGCAAGGTTCTGCTGGCTGTAGACACCGGAGGCCTTGGCCGGAAGTTCATACTTGCCCATACCATGGAAATGATGGACGGCGGCCTGCGCCGACCAGCAGATGTTCAAAGAACGATGCACATGGGTCTGCGTCCAGTCGAAAACGCGCTGCAATTCATCCCAATAGGTCACTTCTTCGAAGTTCAACCGTTCCACTGGCGCACCGGTGATTACGAAGCCATCGAAGCGTTCGTCACGCACATCTTCCCATGGGCGATAGAAGGAGAGCATGTGATCGGCGGAGGTGTGGCGCGCGACGTGATTGGTAATGCGCACGAGCGTCAGTTCCACCTGAAGCGGTGTCGCGCCTAAAAGGCGGGCGATCTGCGTTTCCGTGGTCGCCTTGTTGGGCATGAGATTGAGCAGGCCGATGCGCAAGGGCCGAATGTCCTGACGCACGGCATCCGCCTCGCGCATGACCATAACGCCCTCGGCCTGGAGAACACTGGTTGCTGGCAGATCGTCAGGAATTTTTATCGGCATGATCGCGTCGGTCCCTAGTTCTGTCAGGTCGACGCGAGTGGCTTTATCCGCATAGTTGCCGGTTTGGCCACATCCTCCTTTTTCAGGGAGTACCACCTTGCCCGGAGCGGCAGGTTGGCGTTGGGCGTCTCCCCAACTCTTGATGTATTCGCACTTCTACTCAAACGCAGGCATAATGGCAATAGCTTTACGCAACGACAGCCGTGGCTGGAACAAATGTCCGCTTTCCACGTTGTTCGAAGTGCCCGCATACTGTCTCAGGCTCTTGTTTCGGTTTGAGGGCAACAGGGAGGGAGAAAATGAGCAACATCATATTTTGGACCGGAATTCTGATTCTGCCGATACTGGTGGGAACAGCGTTCGCCTATCTGCGCCATTATCATCACGAAGACGACTTCTGACGTAAAACCAGAAGCCGCCTATGGATTTAAAAGTTTATGCGCTTTTGCGCACGCTCTTTATTGTGTCGCTGAAACCAGCGAGAAGGCCACGCCCTTCGGATCAAGACATTGGATGATCCACTCGCCATTCGGGACTTCCGTTGGTCCGAATGTCACCGTACCGCCCAGCGATTTCACACGTTCGGCAGCAGCGTTCGTTCCATCCACCATGAAATAAAAGCCCCAGCCACTTGGCACATTCGGCGGTGCGGTCATGATGCCGCCCGCATCTGCTCCGTTTACGCTAAAGATCTTATATTTGCCCATTGCGCCCATATCGAAGTCGCGCGCCAGCTTCCAGCCAAACACTTTCTCATAGAAACCAAAGGCTTCTTCGCCATTCTTGGCATAAAGCTCATGCCAGCTCGGATGGCCCACCTTGCGCGAACCGAAATCAGCCGGAGGCTCCGGCGGGTCTTTCGGCTCGAACAGCGCAAAGACCGAGCCTTGAGGGTCTGCCACGACAGCAAATCGCCCGACGCTTGGGATATCATGAGCCGGTTGCAGGATTTTGCCGCCTGCGGCTGTGACCTTCTCGGACATGGCGTCTACGTCGGCCACGCCGATATAGCCAAGCCAGCCGGGCTTTGTGTCACAATTTTCGCTCGGCATATCGGAAAGCGCCATCATACCGGCAACCGCACAACCCGGTGCTTCAAACAGCGTGTAGTTCACGCCGGGAACACCTGAGTCTTTCGTGTTCCAGCCGACGACCTTGCCGTAAAAATTTGCGGCCTCGGCGGCATCTTCAGTCATCAGTTCGTACCAGACGAACGGTGATGCTCTGTTATTCATTGTCATTCCTCCCAGAATTTGATTTTGGCGTTCAACTGCAGCAGCTGTGGTTTGCTGCAGGCGCGGCATATTCATCGTGGCGCCTCACGAAATGCATGGTGCTGTCTTCGTTGCGTCCTTTGGGTGCGCGGTCGAGGATCATGAGTGTGCTGATCCACTCCTCAATGCCGCGCGCATAGCTGGAATAGGTATGGTAGATCGTGCCGTCGTCGGCCTTGATGAAGGCGCTCATACCGGGCAGTTCATCATGCGCCTGTTCCGGCGGCAGCTTGTCGAAATTGTAGAAGACGCGCCCTTCTTCGATCTCGGCCTTGTCGAACGATACATGGAAATCGAAGTTGAAATCACCGCCATAGGACGACACCCATGGAAAGTGCCAGCCCATGCGGCGCTTGTAGTCTTCAAGCTTCGCAAGCGGCCCACGCGAAACGGCAATGAGCGTGACATCGTGATTGTTGAGATGGGGCAGCGCGCCGTCGAGATTGTCGGCCAGGAATGAACAGCCGACGCAGCCCTGCTCCCATTCCGGCCCGAACATGAAGTGATAGACGACCAGCTGGCTGCGTCCGTCAAAAAGCTCTGCCAGCGTTCGGCGTCCTGTCGGGGTGTCGAAGACATAGTCTTTCTCCACCTTGACCCAGGGCAGCGCCTGTCTTTCCTGATTGACGCGATCGCGAAGATGCGTCGCTTCCTTTTCTCTGGCCAAAAGCGCGCGCCGCGCCTCCAGCCAGACTTCGCGGGATACGACTTCATTCATGATGCAAGTCCTCCTCCGCCCCCGGATGGTAAAACGCCCAGTTTTTATAGGATATTAGCTTGACGATTTACATTGATATCAATATTAATGGATCATGTCAAACGCTGCCGAAGTTCCTTTTGAAACGACCCTTTTAGTCAAAGACACCTGCCTTTGTCTGCATGTTCAGCGCGCGGCCCGCGCACTTGCACGGCGATTTGACGAAGCACTTCGTCCGGCTGGCATGACGAATGGGCAATTCTCCCTGATGATGTCGCTCAATCGGCCCTCGCCGCCGCCAATGAAGCCGGTTGCCGAATTGCTGGCAATGGATCAGACCACCCTCACCGCCGCTTTAAAGCCGCTGCAAAGGCAGGGCTGGGTGGAAATACTGGTCAATCCCGCTGACCGGCGTGAGCGCCTGCTGCAACTGACACCGGAAGGCAAAGCGGCACTGGCTGCCGCTGTCCCCATCTGGACCTCCACGCATGCGGAAATCGAAAAGAACCTGTCGCAAGGCAATGGCGACCAGATCCGTAGCGATCTGATTGCGCTGTCGTTCTAAAATTTCAAAACTCGGCCTCAGATAGTCTGCAAGAATTCATGCAGCACGACGGCCTGATTGTGTTCCTCGTCCTTCGCGCCATAGAGTAAAGTCAGCGGCGCATCACCGGCCTTGGCAACCAGCGCTGAGAGATCCGGCAATTTATTTTGCAACTCGCGGTGATAGCGTTTCTGAAACTCGCCCCACTTCGACAGATCATGATTGAACCATTTGCGAAGCTCCGTGGACGGGGCAACATCTTTCGCCCAGAGATTGATGGCGGCCTTCTCCTTGGTCATGCCGCGCGGCCAGACACGATCAACCAGAACCCGGTAGCCATCATCAGGTGATGGCGCTTCGTAGATCCGTTTGAGGCGAATATCGGTCAAGTTGGAATCTCCGCATCGTCGCTACTGTCACTTATTTAACGTAGCTGCGGGGAATAGGCGACAACAGAAGCGCCACGCGGGGGCGCAGCGCTTCTGTGTTTCGCAGGATTACGCGGCTTTGCCGAGCAAACCGTGCGGATCCAAGACGAACTTTTTCGCCACACCCTGATCGAAGCTTTCATAACCGGCTGCCGCATCTTCAAGCGAAATGACTTCCGCATTGACGATTTCGGCAATATTCAAACGCCCGTGCAGGATCGCCTGCATCAGTTGTCGGTTATATTTCAACACCGGCGTCTGCCCGGTATGGAACGATTGCGCCTTGGCCCAGCCAAGCCCGAAGCGAAGCGACAGGCTTCCCTGCTTGGCCGCGCCGTCCACCGCGCCCGGATCTTCCGTCACGTAAAGTCCCGGAATACCAACGGACCCGGCAGGGCGCGTGATTTCCATCATCTGGTTCAGCACGATGGCAGGCTGCTCACCACCGCTATGGCCTCTGGCTTCGAAGCCCACCGCGTCAATGGCGCTGTCAACCTCGTTGCTGCCGGTGACTTCCGCAATCATGTCGCCCAGACGGTCGCTGGCGGAAAGGTCGATCGGCTCGAACCCGACCTTGCGGGCATGTTCCAGACGTTCCTTGTTGAAGTCTCCGACCATCACGACAGCCGCGCCAAGAATTCGCGCGGAAGCCGCCGCCGCCAGGCCGACAGGTCCGGCACCGGCCACATAGACCACCGACCCGACACCGACACCCGCCTTGACCGCGCCGTGAAAGCCCGTTGGCAAAATATCCGACAACATGGTCAGATCGCGAATTTTCTCCATCGCCCGGTCACGATCCGGGAATTTCAGCAGATTGAAATCGGCGTAAGGCACCATGACATAGCGGGCCTGCCCACCGATCCAGCCACCCATATCGACATAGCCATAGGCGCCGCCAGCGCGTGACGGATTGACGGTCAGGCAGACGCCTGTGTCCTGCTCCTTGCAGCAACGGCAACGACCACAGGCAACATTGAACGGCACGGATACGATGTCGCCGACATCAAGCATCTCGACATCTGCGCCCTTTTCGATGATCTCGCCGGTAATCTCATGACCAAGCACAAGTCCGGGCATCGCCGTCGTGCGACCGCGCACCATATGCTGGTCCGACCCGCATATATTGGTCGAGATGACTTTGAGAATGACGCCGTGACCGAGTTTCCTCCCATCAGGTGCAGACAGCACCGGGTCTTCGATATCACGGACTTCGACTTTTCCGGGTCGCATATAGACGACGCCACGGTTCCTGCTCATGTCTACCTCCTCCAGGTTGGACAACAAACGAAGATGTCAGAAGTGAAAACGTAACGGCGATGGGAGCAATGCTCAGTCTCAATCGCGACACGTCTCATTCAATTTGCACGCCGCAGAACAGCCGTCATAATTGCGGGTGATGATAATAGAACATTGTATATATTAGCGAAGCAGCTTGACTCTGGGTTGTGCGCAAGCTTCACATGACGCGGATTCTTTCCGCTCTTCCAGGGGACATTGGTCGGGCATGAAATCGCAAGGAGAGGCAGATGCTTAACGGTTTCAAACGGCAACTCGGGCGTGCGCTATCGGCACAGATTTTCCTGACGCTGGCTGCAATCACCGGTTTGACCGCAGGGCTTGCGATTGCGCCTGCGCCTTCGAACGCCGCTGAAACGCGCCGTATCGAGATAACTGAAGATAGCGATTATTTCGGCTTCGACCTGCGCACCCAGAAGAACCTCACGCTGGACCAGTGCAAGAGCACCTGCCTCGGTGACAATGCCTGCCGTGCCTTCACCTATAATCCGAAGGTGAAGTGGTGCTTCCTCAAGACGGATTTCAACAAGCTCAATCCCTCTGTCGGTTCCATTGCGGGTAAGGTTGTATCGGGCGCGGCCAAGGACACCGCCAAAGCTGACATTGGTGCCCCACCGGCCATCACCTTCTTCGCTGACAATCTTGTCGACGAAGCGCGCCGTTTCCGCACCTCTATCCTGGCTGCCGACAGCAGCGAGGGCCTCAGCACCCTGAAGGCCGATGCAGCCACGGCGCTCGCCAACAGCGACCCGCGCACGGCGATGGAAAAGTTTGCAGCCGCAGCGGGTGCTGCTCCTGACGACAGCGCGCTCTGGACCGGGCTTGCTCTCGCCACTTTGGCGACCGAGCCTTCCAACAGCGAAGAGACGGCCAAGTTCAAACGCGACGCCACATCAGCAGCCTGGAACGGCTATCAGACCTCGCGCAGCAAGGCCGCGCGCGCCGACGCGCTGAACGCGATGGCGCAGGCGCTTGACCGTCGCGAGCTGTCCCGCCCTGCGCTTCAGGCCTATGATGCGAGCCTCAATCTCGTCAATTCAGCTTCCGTTCGCGCTGCCTATGAAGACCTCAAGGCCCGCAAGGGTTTCCGCATCGTTGACCACAGCGTCGATAATGACAATGCGTCGCCGCGCATCTGCGCCCAGTTTTCCGAAGAACTGGTCAAGAGCGGTGCCGACTATTCCAGTTTCGTGACGCTGGATAGCGCTGCGCCCAAGGCGATTGAAGCCAAGGATCGCCAGATTTGTGTCGAAGGTCTGGAACACGGCCGCACCTATAGCGTGACGTTCCGCGCCGGCTTGCCTGCCGCCATTGGCGAAACGCTGCCAGCGCCGGTAACCCTGTCTGTCTATGTGCAGGACCGCGCACCCTCGGTACGCTTTACTGGCGACAGCTTTGTGCTGCCTGCCAAGGCGCGTCGTGGCATTCCGCTGGTCAGCGTGAATATGGATGCGGCCAAGGTGAAGCTCTATCGCATCGGCGACCGCTCCTTGGCGCAGCTTCTGTCTGGTTATCAGTTTCTGCGTCAGCTCGACGGCTATGATGTCAGTACGGTTTCCGACCAGATGGGCGCGCCCGTCTGGGAAGGTGAGATCGAAACGGCTGGCGGCGAGCTGAACAAGGAAGCCACCACCAGTTTCCCCATCGATGAAGCACTGCCGCAGCGCAAACCGGGCGTTTATGTGCTAACGGCAGAACCGATCAAGGCAAGCGGTGAAAGCTATGACACCAAGGCAACGCAATGGTTCGTCGTATCGGATATCGGCCTTTCGACCTATGCCGGTCAGGATGGCATCAATGTCTTCGCGCGATCACTTGAAACGGCTGAGCCCCTTTCCGGCGTCAAGCTGACGCTGCTGGCCCGCAACAATGAAGTGCTGGGTGAAGCGACAACCGATAGCGACGGTCGCGCCACCTTTACCGCCGGTCTCACCCGCGGCTCCGGCGGCATGGTTCCCGCCGTCATGATGGCCAATCAGGGCGAAGACGATTTCGTCTTCCTCGATATGGCGCGTGCTGGCTTCGATCTCTCAGATCGCGGCGTCACCGGTCGTGCAGCGCCCAAGGCGCTCGACGTCTATGCCTGGACCGAACGCGGCATCTATCGTGCAGGCGAAGTGGTTCATGCCGCTGCCCTTGCCCGGGACGATGCGTCGCTCGCCGTGGACAATCTGCCGCTGACCTTCATCTTCACGCGCCCAGACGGCGTGGAAGACCGCCGCCTCGTCTCGGACAGCAGCAAGGTTGGTGGACATTCCGTCGACCTGACACTGCCCGCCAATGCCATGCGTGGCACATGGAACCTGAATATCTACACCGACCCCAAGCAACCGGCGGTCGCATCGCAGATGTTCCTGGTTCAAGATTTCGTGCCAGACCGCATCGAGTTCGACCTGACATCGGACAAGCCGGAAATTGCGAGCGGCGAAGCTGCCAATGTGACCGTCGATGGACGTTTCCTTTATGGTGCGCCCGCAGCCGGTCTGGCGCTGGAAGGCGAAGTCACGCTTTCAACCAAGCGCGACTGGGACCGTTTCGAGGGCTATTATTTCGGTTTGGCCGATGAAGGTCAGGGCGAAGCTACCCGTCTGCCACTCGACCAACTGCCCAAGGTTGGCGACGATGGCAAGGCGACATTCCCGGTCGTGATTGACGACCTGCCATCCACCACCCGTCTGATCAATGCAGCCGTCACCGTTCGCATGCGCGAAAGCGGCGGTCGTGCTGTGGAACGCAAGCTTGACCTTGCCGTTCGTCCGCAAGGATCGATGATCGGTATCCGGCCAGATTTTTCCGGCGATGAAGTACCGCAAGGCGGCACCGCAAAATTCAGCTTCATCGCTTCCGACGCCAAGGGCAACCGCACCAACATTGACGGCGCGGTCTGGTCGCTGGTGAAAGTCGAGCGCAATTACCAATGGTATCGCAGCGGCAATAGCTGGAACTACGAGCCGGTCACATTCACCAAGTCGATCGCAACCGGCAAGATCGACCTCAAGGCCGATGTGGAAGCCAGCATCACTCAGCCGGTCGACTGGGGCCGCTATCGTCTTGAAATCGAGACGGGGGATGCTTCGGGTCCGGCTTCAAGCTACGAATTCGACGCGGGCTGGTATGTGGCCGCAACCTCGACGGAAACGCCCGACGGCCTCGAAATCGCGCTCGACAAGGATCATTATGCAGCCGGTGAAACCGCCAAGCTGAAGGTCAGCCCACGTTTTGCCGGTGAACTGCTGATCACCATCGGCGCAGAAAAGCTGCTGACGACCATCAGCGAAAGCGTTTCGGCGGATGGCGCAACCATAGACATTCCAGTCGGCGAGGACTGGGGTGCTGGCGCTTACGTCACTGCAACGCTGTTCCGTCCGGGCAGCGCGCAAGAAAGCCGCATGCCCGCCCGTGCTATTGGCCTCAAATGGCTGAAGGTTGATCCTGCCGACAAGCAACTGGCAGTCAAGCTGACGCCACCGGAGAAAGCCACTCCGCGCGGCACGCTCTCGGTTCCCGTTTCTGTGGAAAATGCAGGCGGCGAACAGGCCTATGTCATGGTCGCCGCTGTCGATGTCGGCATTTTGAACCTCACGCGCTATCAGCCGCCTAATCCGGACAACTGGTTCTTCGGCCAGCGCCAGCTCGGTCTTGAACTGCGCGATATGTACGGACGCCTTATCGATGGTTCGCTGGGCACCACCGGCAAGCTGCGCACCGGCGGCGACGGCGGCAACATGGCAGCTGAAGGCAGCCCGCCGACTGAAAAGCTGGTCGCGCTTTTCTCCGGCCCGGTCGAGCTGGATAGCGATGGCAAGGCAACCATTGATTTCGATATTCCGCAATTCAACGGCACTGTCCGCGTCATGGCCGTAGCTTGGACAGTCAAGGCCGTGGGTCACGCTTCCAGCGATGTGATCGTGCGCGATCCGGTGGTCATTACGGCTGGTCTGCCGCGCTTCATGGCGCCGGGAGATCAGGCGACACTGCGCCTCGATATCGCCAATACGGACGCGCCCGATGGAAATTACCGTCTTAGCGTCGAAACGAGCGACAATCTCGGCACGGAAATCGGCTCTTATCCCGACACGCTTGCGCTGGCCGGTGGCAAACGCCATTCCGTCGCTGTGCCGCTCAACGCGCAGAAGACCGGACAGGGCAATATTACGATACGCCTTGCCAATGATGCCGGACTGGCCATCGAACAGAAGCTTTCGCTGCCGGTGCGTCCCGTCGATCTGCCAGTCACGACACGTCAGGTGGTCAGCCTTCCGGCCAATGGCGGTAGTCTCAAGATCGATGGCGGCCTGCTTTCCGAAAGCCTGCTCGACGGTGCTTTCGTGAGCGTCGGCGTCACCCGCAGCGCGGCGTTCGACGTGCCGTCGCTTCTGATGGCGCTTGATCGCTATCCTTATGGGTGTGCTGAGCAGACCACGAGCCGCGCCCTGCCCTTGCTTTATCTGAGCGAGATGGCGGCAGGCTCCGAAGCAAGTGCTGGCCTTGGCGATCAGGATGAACTGAAAAAGCGCGTGCAGGACGCCATCTATCGCGTGCTGAGCTATCAGTCTTCGTCCGGTTCGTTCGGCCTGTGGGGACCGGGTTCCGGCGACCTGTGGCTTGACGCCTATGTCACCGACTTCCTCACCCGTGCCCGCGAGAAGGGCTATGTGGTTCCGCAGGAAGCCCTGCTCTCGTCGCTGTCGAACCTGCAAAATGCGCTCGGCTATACGACCGACGCCAAGGAAAAAGGCAACGAAATCGCCTACTCGCTCTATGTGCTGGCGCGCAACAAGAAGGCTTCGGTCGGCGATCTGCGTTATTACGCGGATACGCAGCTCGATAATTTTGCAAGCCCGATGGCGATTGCCCAACTGGCCGCCGGACTGGCGCTTTATGGCGACCAGCAGCGTTCGGACCGGGTGTTCAACGTCGCTCTCGACCGGGCAAGCACCAATACGGCATTTGACTATAATCGCTCCGATTATGGTTCGCGGCTGCGTGATGGCGCGGCCATGCTGGCGCTGGCCGCCGAAAGCAAGCCTGCGCCGAAAGTGCTGCCTTCGCTTGTCACGCTGGTCGGTTACGAACGCGACCAGGCGAAATATCTCAGCACGCAGGATCAGGCGTGGATGCTGCTCGCAGCCCGTGGTCTCAAGGAGAACAATGCAGCGATTAATCTCGATATCAACGGCACGGCCCATGATGGCGCTTTCTCCGAACGCGTCAATGGCAACGCGCTGGAAGCTGAACCGCTTGTTCTGACAAACAGGGGCAGTGATGCAGTGGACGCGGTTGTAACAGCCGTTGCGCCGCCCGCGCAATCGCTGCCTGCCGGTGGCGAAGGCTTCAACATCGAGCGTGCCTATTACACGCTCGATGGACAGGAAGCCAACATCACCAGCATCAATCAGAACGAGCGTTTCGTCGTGGTGTTGAAGATCGACGATCTGCAACAATGGCAGTCGCGCCTGCTGGTCACCGATCTTCTGCCAGCCGGTCTGGAACTCGACAATCCGGGCCTCGTTTCGAGTGCCGATCTCGGCAACTTCCCATGGCTCGAAAGCACGCAGGCCGCGCATCTCGAATTCCGCGATGATCGCTTCGTCGCTGCGTTTGACCGCTCGGCAGGTGAGAAAAAGCAGATTGTTCTTGCCTATGTCGTACGTGCAGTGACGCCGGGGCTTTACACCCATCCGGCGGCGACCGTCGAGGACATGTATCGCCCGCAATATGCTGCGCGCACGGCGACTGGCATGATGGAGGTCACTGCGCCGTAGGACGGGCTTTCGGATAAGATATGAAACGGCGTTGGAAAATAGCAATTGGCGGTGCCGTAGTTCTCGGCATCGCCGCCGTTGCGACGGTCGGCCTTGACTGGCTCGACCGCGCTTTTCCTCCACCCTTGCCTGAACGCCTGACCATTTCCACGGAAGTGATGGACCGTGACGGTGAATTGTTGCGCGCCTATGCGACACCGGACGGCTATTGGCGTCTCAATACACGCATTGAAGATGTCGATCCGAAATTCGTGAAAATGCTGATCGCCTATGAGGATAAGCGCTTTTACGATCATAGCGGTATCGATCTCTGGGCCTTGGCGCGCGCAGCGGTGCAGCTTGCAGGCAACCAACGCATCGTGTCCGGCGGCTCCACCCTCTCCATGCAGTTGGCCCGGCTCATCGAACCACGCGAAAGCCGCAGCTTCGGCTCCAAATTCCGCCAGCTTGCCCGCGCCATGCAAATCGAGCGCCGTTTGAGCAAGGACCAGATATTAGAGCGTTATCTGACACTTGCCCCCTATGGCGGCAATCTGGAAGGCGTGCGCTCAGCATCGCTTGCCTATTTCGGCAAGGAGCCACTGCGGCTCACCACATCGGAAGCCGCAATGCTCGTCGCGCTGCCGCAATTGCCGGAACGTCGTCGTCCGGACCGCGCCGCCAGCACCGCACGCATGGCGCGTGATCGCGTGTTGACGCGAATGGTTCAGGCCGATGTTCTGACCAACGACGAAGCCGAACGCGGCAAGCGCGAGGCGATCTCCGCCGCCCGTCATGCTTTACCCGCCCTTGCGGCACACTTTACAGATCTGGCGCTCAAGAAAGCGCCGACAGAAGCCCGCCACACACTGACGCTGAAGAAATCCGTCCAACGGGGTCTCGAAGCATCGGCCCGCGAGGCGGCATCAAAACTTGGACCCACAGTGTCAGTGGCCATGGTGCTGGCCGATAGCCGCAACGGCAATATTCTCGGCGAAGTCGGGTCCGCGGATTATTTCGATGGCAGACGGCAAGGCTGGATCGACATGACGCGCGCCGTGCGCTCGCCTGGATCGACGCTCAAGCCATTCATCTACGGGCTGGCCTTCGAACAGGGCATGATTGCGCAGGAAACCATCATCGAAGACCGCCCGCAGGACTTTGCCGGTTATCGCCCGCGCAATTTTGACATGAGCTATCAGGGCGATGTCAGTATCCGTCAGGCGCTGCAAATGTCGCTGAACGTCCCGACCGTCAGCCTGCTGGACGCTATCGGTCCTGCCCGGTTGACCACGCGGTTTCGGCAGGCGGGTGTCAGCCTGCAACTGCCCAAGAACGAATCACCCGGTCTCGCCATCGGGCTTGGCGGCGCCGGGATCAGCCTGCGCGATCTGGTGCAGCTTTATACCGGCCTTGCCAATGGCGGACGTGGAGCCGCCTTGCGCGACGGAACCGAAATGGCAGAGCCGACGCAACCGTCCGGCCCTATTCTCACAGAACAAGCCTCATGGCAGATCGGCGATATTCTGGCCGGTGTCGTGCCTCCTCAAGGGGCACCCCGCCGTGGCCTCGCTTACAAGACCGGCACATCCTATGGTTATCGCGATGCATGGTCGGTCGGCTATGACGGGCGTTATGTTCTCGGCGTCTGGGTCGGGCGCGCCGATGGCGGTTCCGTGCCAGGGCTTGCCGGTTATGCATCCGCCGCGCCAATTTTGTTCGATGCTTTCGTCAAGTCGGGCGTGGTTTCCGTGCCATTGCCGCGCGCGCCAGCCGGAACATTCCGCACGGCCCGTGCCGATTTGCCTGTTACGCAGACACGGTTTTCGTCGGCGAGCGATCCGCTCCCTGTGCTGAAAGCCGCAACCGAACCCGCACCGCGCATCATTTTTCCGCCCGATGGCGCGCATGTGGAGTTAAAAGCACTGACTGAAACCGCATCGCCGCTGGTGCTGAAATTGCAGGGCGGGCGCGCACCGTTTCGCTGGCTCGCCAACGGCAAGCCCGTGGCAGAGCCGGAACGCCGCCGCACCGCCACATGGCAACCGGACGGCACGGGCTACTCGACCCTGACCGTGATCGACGCCGCAGGCCGCGCGGCAAGCGTGAAGATTTTCGTGGAATAGCGCTTATTGCGCCGCTTCCGCGACGACCTCGCGAACCTCAGTCTTTTTCTCCAGCGACATGACTTTCAGATTGCCGGAAAACAATATGCCGGTGATCGGCAGAACAGGTTCGGCTGGCAGTTCATCCTGACGAACGCTATCCTTCGGCACATGCAGCTTGTGTTCGACATCGCTATCCGCACCGGAAAGCGTCAACGCGACATTGCCCCGCGCGTCGAGAAGATTGGTGCCGTAGAGAAATTCGAAGCTCAGCATGGAGACGAGAAACTTGTACGTTCCGTCGCGCACACCACCCTTCATCATCGCTGCGCGGTGCAGCTCGTCGCGGATCTTGACATCGAGCGGCGGAATGCGTGGATCGCAGACATAGCCGACCGCCAGCAACTGGCCGTTGTCCACTTCAAAGCGCATACGCTCATTGCCGAGGTTCAGGGCGGAAATGGAAAAGCGGCGGTTGCTATATTCCACCGGAACACGCCCCAGCCGCTTGCATAGCTGCTCGCCACTTAAGGCGCGTGCATTGGCAAAGTGGTCGGGATCGATTGCAAAGGGAAGCGCCTTTGGACGATGGGGCGCGGAGAGCGCCGGTTCGAGCACATCAGCAATCAGGTTGGCGACGATGGTGGTGGCGATGGGCCGCGAATAATGCCCCTGATCGAGATAGAAAGACGGGTTGGTCACGGCATCGCGACCATATTGCTGCATCAGCATGCGCGAAACATCGGCGCAGATCGTGCCATACCATTGCGAGATGTAATTGATGCCCGCATCGATAGACGGAACCGAATTGAGGAAAGACCCGTTGCGCGCACCGAAGACGAGCGTTGCGATACGCAGGTTCGGATTGCGCTCCAATGCATAGCGGATAATCCCTTCATAGAACCGCGCCCAATGGCGGAAGGGCCTGCGCTCGTCGCCATAGACGAAAGCGTCGTTGATCGCATATTCGATCAGCAGCAATTCGCAGTCTTCCAGCTGCTCGAAAATCTTCAGCTGATAAAGACCGAGCGCGCTCGTCGTACCGCCGACCGCCAGATCGGCAACGATATCCAACTCCACCCCGCGTCGCGCCATGGTTGAAAGCAGGGTCGGCAGATAGCCGGGCAGCATGACGGTGTTGGAACCGCCAATGATTACAGTCTTGAGTTTCATTTCGTCACCGTTGCGGCCTGACCTGCAGGGGTCAGAGCCCCGCAGCGCCAGACGCCGTAATTTCCCTCATCCCAATCGAAATAATAAGCAGCCGCGATCTGGCCGCTATCCATCATCTGGCGAAAGCGTTCCCGCGCTTTCTCGACCAGTTGCTGGCGGTTATTGTCATCTGCCGGGCAGGCCTTGGATTTGTTGGCAAAGCCCCATTCCGTGATCCAGCACGGCTTTCCATCGGCACCGCCGCAGAAGGAAAGCGCCTTATCGACATGCTTGGCCCGCGCCGCCCGCGTTCCACTGCTGCCGGGATAAATGTGAATCCCGTAGCCATCGGCCACCGTATCGAGGCCGTGCTTTTTCAGAAGATCGGTGAAGGCCGCCGGATCGACCGTATCGATCCCGCGTCGATCTGCGTCGGCAAAGGGGATATCCGAAAGCCCCGCTGAAACCACCTTTGCGCCCGCATTGTGTCTGGTTTTCGCCAGTTCGGTACGAACGACGCGCAGCAGTTCGACATATTTCTCCGCGCCCTTCTCCACGAGAGGCAGTTCTTCCATTTCGCTCAGCGAGCGAGCGGTCTTTGTCTTTTCCTTCGGCAGAATGGCCAGATCGCCATTATAGGCGCCCCAGTTGATTTCGTTGCCGGTCTCGACACCGATCAGCTTCACGCCAAGCGCGTCGATTTTCTGCAACGCATCACCAATCGCTGTCTGAAAGCGTTTCGGATCAATATCCGATAGCCGGTACATGTCCCAGATACGGCCTCGCCCTGAACGCGGCTTTGTGCCTTCCGGATAGAAGTCCACATTGTTCAGCGAAACTTCCAGCAGGACTGCGAGCTTCTTCTCATGCGCAAGCCGCACTGCATCAATGCTCTGGTCGATTGGCCGCGTCAGCGAAAGCCGCACGGCAACAACGCCATTCTTCACCATCTGGTCGAAGATCTGTTCGCGCTCCCCAGCGGGCAACCAGGCCATATTGACCCGGTTGACGCCGAAGCGCGTATCGGCAAGAGCACCGTTCGGCACGATGTTGAGCAGGACAGCACCCAAAAGCGCTGCAATTGCCCGTTTGCTGCCCCCGGTGCTCCTGACCGTCAGTTTCATCGGATACCGATATCCTTCAGCGCGCCGTTGAAATTGGCTTCGCATTCCGAATAACGATTGATGGCGGCGGGCACATCGATCTTCGAAAGGAAGTCGCGCAGGTAAGCCTTTTTCTGCGGTTCACGGTTCCACACGCTGGCATCAATATGCGGAAAACCGACAAAACCCAGCATTTCGCGCATTCGGTCATCGACGGCGATCATCAGCCCCGGAATGCCGGACTGCATGCCGATGATCGTGCCGTGGAAGCGGCGGCTCAAGCCGAAATCCTGACTGGAAATCCAGCTGCGCCATTTGTGCGTATCGAAGAACACCAGCAGCTCATTCTTGCGCTGCCATTTTTCCATATGCTTGTATTCGACAGGCGCCGTGATGCGGCTTGCCGCCTGATCATAGGCTTCGGAGTGGTCTTCACCCGCCATGTTCATGTTGTAGACGATCACTTCGTCCTGAAGGACATAGCTTGCGACACTGTCCTTTTCGAGCAGCGCATGCGCGTCCACAATCGTATCAGCAACGCTGCCGAGATAGCCGCCGAAAGAGATTTTCTGCGCGTCCGCAAGGCTTGGATCAGCCAGACGGCTCAGCGAGCGTTTCATCTGGTCCGGTGCATAATAAAGCGATGGACAGCCGGTCGGACGGACATATTTCATGCCCGCATCCTTCAGGAATTCCGCCGTGAAATGGCCACGGGTCAGAAAGAAGCTTTCCTTGCGGCGCAGAATTTCAAGGAAGCGGCGCGTGCCTTCCGGCAGCTCTTCCTTCAGATTTTCCTTCTTCTGAATACCGATACCCATGACGACAATCGGCATGTTCAGCTTTTCAAAGACGAAGGATTCGGTCGTTGCCGCATAGCCCGGGCGCAAGAGATTCGCCGAGGCGAACAGGCAAAGATCAAAGCTCTCATTGAGCTTTGCATAGGTGTCCGGTGAATTGAGGCTGTTGGCGAGATGCCAGAACGGAACATAGGTCACGTCGTGGCCGCGCACGGCGTTGGCTGCGCCCTCACCGATAAGATAATTACCTGTATTGGCAATCTTCTTGACCTGATCGATCACATCCTTCTTCGTGCGGATAGGTTCGAAATAGGGGCGATGCTTCACGCTCGCCCCGGAAACACTTTCGACGGTCCGCATCAAATATGACGGAATGCCGGTAATCATTATGCGCATGATGATCCATCTTCGCTGGAGTTATAAAACGGCTCGTGGATTGGGAGCTATCCAATGCCGATTTCTGAAAGGGCGCTTCGGAAGTTGCGTTCGCGGTCCGAATATTTTTCGATCACGTCGGGGATGTTCATCGCCGCAATATGATCGCTCACGAATGCGCGCCGGTCGTTGGCGGCGTTGAGATCGCGGGCGTCGATCTTCGGCAGGCCGGAGAAATTCAGCATTTCGCGCATGCGATCATCGACAGCCACCATCAGGCTCGGCACGCCAGCCTGCATGGAAATGACATTGCCGTGGAAACGGCGACCGAAGGAGAAATCCATGGTCGAGCACCAGGCACGCCACTGATTGGTGTCGAGAAAAGCGTGAACGCTGATCTTCTTCTTGAGATCGCCGGAGCCCTTATAGGTGAGCGGGCCGACCAGTTCGCCTGTGGTCGAATCGTAGGCGCGGCCATTGGCGTCTGGCTCAAGCTGCATGTCGAAATGCAAAAGCTCATCCTGCACGACATAGGCCGAACGACCATCATCGGAACTAAGTGCATTCATGTCTCCGATGGTTTCCAGTTCCGCGCCCATATAGCCGGTGAAGACGGTGCGACCCTCGCCCACTTTCACATCCGGCAAGCGGCTGATTGCCTTGCGCATATTGTCGGGACGGAAATAGAGCGACGGACAGCCAACCGGGCGAACATAGGAAAAGCCCTGATCGCGCAGATAACCGGCGGCATTCTCGCCGCGCGTGAGGAAATAATGCTCACGGGATTTCAGGACTTCGAGAAGCTTCTTCGTGCCTGCTGGCAGACCGTCTTCACCTTCAATGTCCGGACGATTCTGAATGCCGATACCGAGCATCACCACCGGCATGTCGAGCTTGGACAGGACGAGTGCTTCAGCATCCGCTGACAGGCCCTTGCGCAACAGATTGGCGCAGGTAAAGACGCAGATGTCGAATTCCTTGTTGATCTCTTCGAGACCAGTCCCGTTATTGATGCAGTTATAAAGATGCCAGAAGGGAACATGTTTTGCAGATGGCAGAAGGGCGGTCATGGCGCCCTCTCCAATCAGATAATTACCCGTGTTGCTGATGTTCTTCAGTTCCTGGATAAAGTTATCCTTGGATTCCGAATCCCGCTGCTTTTCCGAATAATAAACCTGCGCTTTGTCCGCGCGCTGGATGAGGCGGGTCAAATGGCTCGGAATGCCGGTGACGAGAATTCGTGGGTTGGCTGGGCGGCTCATAGGTCGACCTTTCTGGTATGATCAGGCAACTGCGCGGCCGGGGAGAACGGCAATCGCGCTGGCATCATCTGCAACGTCCGGCTGGGAAGACCGGGATTTCGGATAGACAGGGCTGATTTCATTGGCCCAGTCCGTGAAGTCGGAAAACGCAGCGCTCCATGTGCGGTGCGCCGCCGAGGCAAGCGCGCCTTCAGCCGTGCGCATCAAGGCGTCACTGTCCTGCGCAAGAATGGTCAGGATACGCGTCATGTCGGAGACGATCTGCGCATCATTGCCATTGCGGATCAGGATGCCGTCACGGCCATGATTAATGAGCTCGTCGACCGCACCGACCGCTGTTGCAACCGGCACACAGCCAAGCTGTTGTGCTTCGGCGATCATCAATGGCGCGCCTTCCCAACGGGAAGGCATCAGAAGCACATCGGCCCAGGCAAGATGGTTTGCGATGTCCCTGCCGTCGAAGACCGGCGGCGACACGCGGACACCCGCCTCTTGCAGCTTCGTCATCCAGGATGCGCTCGGATCGTCGGACAAAATCTCTCCACCAATCGCCTGCGCGTCGAAGGAGATGCCCTGCTCTCTCAGCTTCATGATCGTGTCATGCAGCCGGTCGATGCCTTTCTGGCGGTCAAGGCGGCCCATATAGAGGATGCGCATCGGTCGGCCCTTGCGGCCTTCCTTGCGGGCAGCCGTCACCTGCGCGCGCTGCTTCGCATCGATTGAGAAGCTGGCGCCATTGGGCACCGAGAACACTTTCTCGAACGGCACGCCAAAACTGTGCAGGTAGATTTTCAGCTGATCCGAACAGGTGAGAAACGCATCATAGGCATGTTCAAAGGCGATGGCCGCATAAGGCTGTCCAGCCTGACGGCGGAAGACCGTTTCGTCCACCACATGGAGATAACAGGCCGTGCGCGTTCCCTCGGATCGAAGCTTGCCCATCAGCGGATGTGCGGCCATGACGTGGTTGTTCACGACCAGATCGAAGCCTGAAAGCTGACCACGGAGAATGCTCCAGTCGAGCGGATGATCCTCGGTGATGAAATCCTGCCCCAGAAAACGGTTCGTATCGCCCCACGCCGGAATACCATCCTTCCACAAATGGAGATAATCGAAGGACTGGTCGAACTCGTCCAGCACGTCCATGCGTTCATTGCCGAGGACGAAGAGATGGGTTTCAAAGCCCTGATTCTTCAATTCGCGGCCTGCGGCATAGGCCACCTTTTCCGCGCCGCCAAACGATGCGTTTGGAACCAAAACGGCAGCTGTCTTTTTCTTCGCTGGATTATGGCCGAGCGGCAGGACGGGCCCGCCCCCCAGCTCGTCACGCAGCACCTGATACATGTCCGACAAAGCGGGCAGACGGCGCGGACGCCACGTCCAGCGCATGGCCGCGCTCTGCTTGAGCGGGCTTGTGGCAATCGACGTGACCAGATTGAGCATGGATTGTTCCGGTCGCGACAAAGCGCGCCGCTGGCGCACCCGCGGAAATGGAAAGCGCACTTTCATCCGCGCCGATGTGGGCCACAATTGCTGCGTGCCGAGCGAGGCGAACCAATTCAGCGCATCGTTCTCGATAATGTCCCGGATCAGTCGGGTCGAAACGAAAATCAGATCGGCATGCGGCTGCCGCGTGCCGGACGGCATGATTTCCGTATCGATCCGCCGCTCGTTTTCGACATTCGTCAGTTCCACGAAAACGATATTGGCCTGCTCGGCGAGCTTCTCCAATCGCGACAGAATGTTCGGAAACAAACGCGAGCGCGCCAGCAGTTTCAGCGTCTCGGTATTGGATGAGGCGAGGAATGGCGGGAAATGGAAATTATCGGGTTCCGATACACTGCCCCAGAAGGCCCGGATCGCATCATCGAATTTGAGATCGGTCGCGCCAAGGCTCGGATCGGTGAAGAAACTGACCGTTCCCTCGCCTGCGCGAATGACGCCATAGCGCGGGCATTCCTCATGCTCGAAACCAACCAGAGTAGGACGACGGAACAGCGCCTTATGTCGCTTGCGCAGGAAATTGATCGAACCAGAACGGTCGCGATTGGCTTCCTTGAAGCGGCTTTCTGCGCGCAGACGATATTCGAAGCCGGTGTCATGGCACGGCGTACCAACAAAGCCTGCCTCAATCGCCGAAAGCCAGAATTCCCAGTCTTCAAATCCGTTCTGGCGGTCATCATCGAAGCGCACACCGCTGCGGAACACATCCGCCGAGATCATCGACCCCGTATCGCAGATATTGTCCGTGATGCAGTGGATGAGCCGCGAATAGCTGTCGCCGTAATGGGCACGCCAGTTGACCGAAAACGTATCGATATTCGTATAAACCCAGCCCGCATTCGACGCGAGAAGCTTGCGGTAAAGCGTATCGATGGTGTGCGGCTGCACACGATTGTCGGCATCGACAAAGTAGACCGCCTTGACGTCCGGCATCTCGTCCAGAATGTATTCAACAGCGCGATTGCGCGCGCCGCCCGGGCCGGCGTTTTCGCCGAATATCACATGGATGTTCGGATGGGCTGTGGAATAAAGCGCCAGACTGTCAAACACCTCGCGGCGCGGATCGCCATCGACCGACACAACAATCTGTGTGCGGAACACGGTCTGCGACGCGAGGATCGATTCCAGTGCCTCAAGCGCCAGCGCCGCATGGCCGTAGAGCGGCATGGCGATGACGATCAAATCCTTCGATCTATCGTACATTCGCGGCCTCTTTCAGCGCCTCTTGGGCGGGACTGGCTTCGATGTGCTTGACCAGCCGGAAGTTGAACACTTTCAGCCATGAGAAATCGACGGAATCGCCTGCCGCCTTGCTCAGCACGATGAGGTCCATCGTGCGGTCGATGGGTTCTTCCAGCATGAAATTGATGTCGATGGGACGATTGGGCGCCACTTCCGACCAGCCGCTGAACAGCACCTGCGAACGCCGCCGGTCCATGGAAGCCAGCGCACCGATTTCTTCCTGCGCATCCGATGCCAGATTGACGAGCAGCAGACCGACAGCGCAAGCTTGGCCCTCGGGGTGATCGATCACAGCACGGGCCGAAATCCGCACGGTCCCCGGCGCGACCACGCGGCGGATGGCAGCGGCGGTGATCCCCTCTGCAAGCGGGTGGCAACCGATAGCGTCTTCGTGTTCCAGAAAACGTACCGTCGGGAAATCCGGCGTAAGCGGTGTCACCGACACATTGGTGACGTTGCGCAGCAATTCAATCGGCAGACGGTAATCATCCACCTTGCGACCGTTGATCATCGATGTTGGCACAATAGCGTTTGGCAGCGATGCCGGACGCACACCCGGCAGACCGGTGAAAATCCGCAGCGCCAGTGGGCGCATGTCGAGATCGGCATGCGGAATGCGCGCACGCGCAGCATAGCGCTCATTGGCGATCACATTGCCCAGCGAGATTTCCGGCGGCACGCCGCCCGTCGCCGCGATGCGAAGCCGCAAGGTGCGATGGCTGCCGTCACAGGCTTTCGGGAGTGAGAAGAAGTTCCACTCCGAATGCAGCGTGCCATAAGGTACCAGCCATTCGGCGATACCCTCGCCGTTTTCGAGATAGTCCAGGGTGACAATCAGTTGACCGTTGCGGTTGGCGGGCAGATCGCGAAAATGCAGCGCAAAGCCCGACACGGCATAGCTCGACACCGGGAAAAGCTGTTCGATCTCAGATTCGCGCAACAGGCGCGCAAAGCCTTCATCCTTGGGATCGACCAAAGGCGCGTGGCTGAATATCTCGGTGGAAGAATCCCAGTTGCGCGCATGAAAGGCGTCTTCGATAGCGCGGTAATTCTCGAACATCGTTTCGCGCTCACGTCGCAGCATGGCAAGTTCTGCATGCACCTTGCTGACGTGCCCGACAAGTCGGTCCAGACTGCTTTCCAGCAGCTGGGTCACGAGCATGGGCACGGTTTCAGGCCCTGCCTCATCGACGCGCACAACCGGCACTTCCGGTATGGTGCGCATGCGATAAAGCTGCTGCAGTATAGCGTTCAGTTCGTGTGCGCCTTCATCGGAAGCGGCAACCGCGATGAGTGGAAATGTATTCGCCAGACGCATACGCTTGCCGTCGCCTTCGACGAAAGCAGTCACGTCGCCCAGAGAAGTCGCCTCCAGCGCTTCACGATCACGCATCGAAGCAATGGCATAGCGGCGGTTCTTCCGCCCCGAGATCGCAGGAAGTGGTGTGCTCAACATAGTCGTCCATTGTCTGATGGCCGATTGGGAGGTTCGGCTTACAAGTACAATGAGAAAATACAGACCATGTATTGTCAACAGGGATATAGCATCAACTATATGATAATATTGCGAATAATTGGAAGTGGTTTAATTCAAAATTTGAAACAATATGCATCTATATTCATTGTACGTCGTAAATACGCAGAATTGCGGGCTATTATATTATAAAACAAACCCTTGAATGCCCGATTGTCGCCACATACTGCTCATCGAACATTCAATACTGCGTCGATCAACGTTTTTTGCTGACGTAAACATTCCGACAACCGAAAGCGATTTTCGACGGTTCGGCGTGCCGCCGCGCGCATTTGAAGGCAAGCATCAGGGTCGGCAAGGATATCCAGCACCGTTTGAGCCAGCACATCCGTGTCATAAAATGGAACAAGCAGACCATTTTGACCAGCACGGATCACCTCGCGCACCGGCGGCGTGTCGGACCCGATGATGAGGGCGCCGCACGCCATGGCCTCGATCACCGACCAGGACAGCACGAACGGATAGGTCAGATAAATATGCGCTGTCGATATCTGGTAGAGCTTGCGCAGATCGGCATGGGGGATGGCCCCCAGAAACACCACCCTGTCGGACGGCAAGTCGTGATTGCGCAAAAGATGTTCGCGCCATGATCCTCCACCCGCCGGCGGCGTGCCATAGCTGACCCCGTCACCGCCGACGAAGACGAAGATGGCGTCCTTGTTCTGGCGAATGACTTTCGCCGCCGCCTCCAGCGCCTGCGGGAAGCCCCGATAGGGTTCGAGATCGCGCGACACGAAGGTGATAACGCGCGATTCTCCGGCCTTCAAAACGCGGCCGTCCGGCAGTTGTAAAGATGCATGGCGGTCGGGATAGAAAACCTTGGTATCGACGCCCTCATGCACGACGGCGATGCGATTCTGCATCGCCTTCGGATAAAGGCTTTTTTGCCAGTGTGTGGGGCTGAAACCGCCATCCATGCTTTCAAGCGTGACGAGCTGCGCCATATTTCTAAGCCGCAGTCGCTTCCGCATCTCCACATCAGGCTTGTCGTCTGGCGCAAAGCCGACATCCGCACCATGCGCCCGATAGAAAAATTCGCAATAGCCAAGCGCGGGCGTCGAGGGCAGCACGTCCTTGACGAACATCATGCTGCCCCAGCCGATATGACCTATGACTATGTCCGGCGGTTGACCGTGTCGCGCCATCGCTTCAAGCGTTTCGGCGACACGGTAACCGATCCGGGTATGATGATCCGGAACCTCGAGATATCTGGCCATCGCACCATCGGTGCGAGGACCAGATTCAACTCTGTGGCGAATGACGCGGACCGCAGGGAGGCGACGGTCCACCGTTTCGCAAATCAGGCTTACATCATGTCCGCTCTCGGCCAGATGTCCGGCTAAAGCAGCGAACTGACCAAATCCACGTCTGTGCACAAAAGCTATATGCATGTCACAAAACGTGTACGATTTTTGGTCGTTTTTCGTCGATCAACATCAAATGCCATACCGTGCGGCGTTGCCCCACAGCAATTCCAGCCTGTGTAAAGTCTGGTATGCGATTTCGAGATTTCTAAGATCATCGTCATCGCGAGCAAGGATATGATGATAGTCCCTGCTGGCGTTTCTCAGGTTCATGCAAAGGCGTTCGCCCTTGTCTGTCAGACGAATGCGCGCCGACCTTTTGTCTCGCTGGGAGGCGACACGATCGACATAACCACCATCGGTAAGCTGCTTTAAATAATAGGAAATGTTGGACCCGACATAGTGCCCGCGATCCAGTAGTTCACCCACAGTGAGCTCGACATCGCCGATCGCCATCAGAACAAGCGTCTGTGCCGGGCCAATGTCCTCTACCCCCAACTTGGTAAGCTCCGTCTTCAGAAGGCTCACAAAGCGGCGGTTCACTCTTTCAATCATCCGGGCCAGTTCGAAATGTGTAATAACGACTGTATGCACCGGATTTCTGCGTTCCTGTTTCTCGGCGGTTACTTCAGGAAAATCGACGGCTGAGTATCCGTCAATTGATGTTTCGACTTCCACTCCCTCGTGCAGAAGTTTTTGCATCTCTTACTCTCCATTTTCAATTTTACTTCAAATTTTGAAGAAATTTTCAATTAGATTTTCTTGTCTCCTTTCGCATTTCCCCGCCGTAATAACTTTTTTCCGTCACATTCTGAGCGGTATTACTTGAATAATACTGATAGAAGGGTGACTCTCTTTAGGGATATCCACGACCTGTGACCATACCAAGGCAGACCGCGTATGAACGATACTGGCCAAAAGAACCCAAATGGCAAGAGCTCCGTCGGCAAAAAAGCCACCGATGAAGTGGGGATTTCGCCGAAAAGCCTAATTTACCGGGCCCGGCGCGTGTTCCTGTCAGGGCTGCTTTATGCGGTGCTTTTAAGTGCCTGTATCAATTTGCTACAACTCACCGTACCGCTCTACATGTTGCAGGTTCATGACCGCGTCCTGAACAGCCGCAGTCTCGATACACTGACCATGCTGACGATTCTCGCGGTCGGCGCGATGATCGTATTCGGCGTTCTGGAGTTTATCCGGGCGTTGTCGTTTCAGGCCATGGGCACCGCGCTTGTGCGCCGTCTCAACCTGGCCGTGTTGACCGCCGCCGTTCAGGCCTCGGTCGATCAGGGGCTGCCGAAAGCGACGCAGACCCTGCGCGACCTGACCGAATTGCGTGGCTTCCTGACCTCGCCCGCCATCAATGCCCCGCTCGACGCGGCATGGTCGCCGATCTTCCTCGGCGTGCTGTTTCTGCTGCATCCGATGCTCGGCGTGATCGGCGTGATAGCGGTCGTCATTCTGGTTGCCTGCGGTCTGTTGACCGATCTCCTGACGCGTAATCTCATTCAGGAGGCCAATCAGGCCAATATCGAAGCCGTGACGAAAATCGGTAGCAGCCTGCGCCACGCGGAAGTCATCGAGGCTATGGGCATGCTGCCTGCTCTCGCCCGTCGCTGGCGCACTGTGCAGATGCAGGCGCTCGAAGTGCTCGACCTCGGCGGCACCCGCGTGAAAGCCCTGTCGTCTATTGCACGTACAGCGCGCTTCATCATCCAGATTGCTTCGCTCGGCATCGGTACGCTGCTTGCCATGCAGCAGGAAATCACCCCCGGCGCGATGATCGCGACCAGCATCATCATCGGTCGCCTGCTGATGCCTTTCGACCGCATCGTTGAGAACTGGCGTCAGTGGGTCAGCGCCATAGCAAGCTGGAAGCGCGTTCAGTCGCTCCTGTCTGAAAACCTCGCCGTGCGCCAGACCATGCCGACGCCGCGCCCCAATGGCGATCTGGTGATCGACAAGCTGATTTATGCCGCGCCCGGCGTTGAAGTTCCGATCATCAAGGGCATCTCCTTTTCAATTTCGCCCGGTGAAGTGCTGGGCGTCGTCGGCCCCTCGGCTGCAGGTAAATCCACACTTGCGCGCCTGCTGATCGGCATCGTTAAACCCACCTCGGGCGGTGTCTTCCTCGACGGCAACAATGTCTATCTTTGGGAGCGCGGTTCGTTCGGCGAGATCGCCGGTTACCTGCCGCAGTCGGTTTCGCTTTTGGACGGCACAATCAAGGACAACATTGCGCGCATGGGCGACAGCGATCCACATCGTGTGCTGGAAGCCGCCCGTCTTGCCGATGTGCACGAGATGATCGGGCGCATGCCGCTCGGCTACGACACGCCGGTCGGTGATGGGCGGCTGACGCTTTCGGGCGGCCAGCGCCAGCGCATCGGCCTTGCGCGCTGCCTCTATAATCGCCCGCGTCTGATCGTGCTTGATGAACCCAATTCCAATCTCGACGCCATCGGCGAACGCGCCCTGATGCGCGCCATCGAACATGCGCGCGACGACGGTGCCATTGTCATCATGATCGCCCATCGCCCGACCATCATGCAGGTTGCCGACAAGCTGCTGGTGCTGGAAAACGGCCGTATCACCCAGTTCGGCCCGCGCACCGACGTTGTGGCGTCGCTGACGCCCGGCAACAATAATCCGCAGGCAGGAGCCGTAAACTCATGACCGGAAAATCCGTCATTCCGCGCCGTGTTTCGAATTTGCTCGCGCCGCGTGCAGAATCGTCAGACCACACGGCACTTACCCGCTTCGGCAGCGTCAAACCCGAATGGGCCTATGATCTGGAACGCGAGGACAACCAGTCTCCGCTGCGCCGCCTGATCATCGCGGGCCTCGCCACTATCGGCGTCGCTTTTGGCGGCTTCTTCGCCTGGGCCTATTCTGCCGAGCTCGGCAGTGCCGCTGTCGCCAACGGAACCGTCATCGTCGATTCCAAGCGCAAGACGATCAGCCATCTGGAAGGTGGCATTCTCGACCGGTTGCTGGTGCAGGAAGGCGATCTGGTCAAGGCTGGCCAACCACTGCTTCGTCTCGATGCCACCAAGGCCCGCTCACAGCTGAAATCGCTGGAAAGCCGTCGGATCGGCCTCATCGCCAAACTGGCGCGCCTGCGGGCCGAGCAGGCCGGTGAAACCGAAATCACCTTCCCCGATAAATTCGCGGAAGGTGGCGAGAACGCAGAAAATGCCATGCGCGCCGAGCAGATCTTCTTCGAAAAGCGGAAGACCCAGAAGCGTAGCAAGATCGATATTCAGCAGAAAACCATCGAGCAATATACCGAACAGGCCAAGGCATCGACGGCGCAGATCGCCGCCACCGACCGCCAGATCGCGTTGATCGAAGAGCAACGCAAGGCAATCGCCAGCCTGGTCGAAAAAGGCTTTGCGCAGAAATCCAAGCTGACCGAAATCGAGACCCGGTTGAGCCAGCTTGCGGGCGACCGGGGTGAATATACCGGCGACAAGGCCAAAGCCGAACAAGCCAAGGCAGGCGCAGAATTCGCCCTTTCCGGCATTGAAAGCGACCTGCAATCGGAGATTGCCGGTGAAATCACGACCAGTCAGGTCGAACTTTCTGACGCGGAAGAGCAGATCATCGCGGCGAAAGACGTGATGCGTCGCGTTGAGGTACTCGCCCCGCAGGACGGCATCGTCGCCAATATTCGCCTGCGCACACCGGGCGGGGTCATCTCTCCCGCCGAAGCGATCATGGATATCGTTCCTGAAAATGAACCGCTTCTGGTGGAAATGAAAGTCAGCCCCAACGATATCGACAGCGTTGCGGTGGGTTCAAAGGCGCAGATCAAGCTGACTGCCTATAATCAGCGGTCCATGGCGCCCTTCGATGGCAAACTGACCTATATCGCCGCCGACCAGACGATCGACGACAAAACCAACACGGCCTATTTCGTGGCCCGCGCTGAGATTAATCCGGATTCTTTGTCCGCCAATCCGACAGCCCGTATGTATCCGGGCATGCCCGCCGAAGTCATCATCGTGCACAAGGAACGCCGCGCAATCGACTATATTGTTTCGCCGATCACCGACAGTCTGAACCGCGCATTCCGCGAGGATTAAGGTCGAAACTGCGCGTTCTTACCCGGACATTTAGAAAATGCGTTCTACAGTATAGTTTGAATTAAGTACGCAATTTCAAATTCTATCGCCGCCGCGCATTGGAAACGATGCGCGGCGGCATCGTTTTGAAAAACAGGCATTTTCTTGACAATTCCGTGACGTTTCAAATTTTGAAGCAATTTGCGCTTAAATATAATCCAAATACAAATTATATTTGATACAAAAGTAATTTTAAAAGAAGTTCACAATTCTGGAATATAAAGTTTCCGTAATAAATTGTTACACGGCATTTCTATAATTATACCATTTTCCGATGTTGTATTTATCAAAGATACGTATCAGACTACTACGAGCATAATGGTCGGAGCATTCCGGCTTGTGAAACCCAACGGAACACAAGGAGAAGCAGATGGCCACTCTAGAAGGCGGCGCCTACGACGACGTGTTGTTCGGCTCCCGCTTTGACGATTTCATCCGTGCCCATGGCGGTGATGATCTCGTTTTCGGAGGGGATGGCAATGACACCATCTTCGGTGGGAATGGCAGCGACATTCTTTTCGGCGGTACGGGGAACGACACCCTATTCGGCGAGAATGGCAATGACATTCTTTACGGCAATGAAGGAAACGATGTCCTGAGCGGCGGCAATGGCAGCGACGTGCTGTTTGGCGGCAATGGAGATGACATTCTCCAGGGCGGCAACGGCAGTGACCTGCTCTATGGCGGCGCGCACAACGATATCCTGTATGGCGGCAACGGCAACGACATCCTTGATGGCGGCGCCGGAAACGACATCCTTATCGGGGGCAACGGGAGCGACACGTTCCTGTTCAATGGTGGCGGCGGAAACGACGTCATTCTCGACTTCAATCCTGGCGAGGACATCCTTCAGATTCAGAAGGGTATCAATGGCCTCGACATTTCGTCCGCGGACGATCTTGCCGATCGCGTCACGCAGGTTGGTGGCAATGTCGTTGTCGATCTCGGCAATGGCGACAGCGTTACCCTCGTGAACACCAGTGCCGACGACGTACAGTCGCATCCCGACCAGTACTTCACCGTTCACTGATTGAACCAATGATGGCGTGCCCGGCAGCCTCCCGCCGGGCACGTTTTCTTTTGAAGCGAATTCCGAAAAGTGACTGCCAGTTTTCGGATCAGAATGCGGGCTTGTTGTTGAATTCCTGCATCCGACAAGAATGAAAGGGTATTCGCATTGAACCTCGACCATTCGGCGGAATTTGCAAGCGGCATCGGGGCAAGCGATATCGGCTCGCGCGACCTCCGGGAAAGCAAACCCGAAAACCTTTCGATTTGCCGTCTTTGCGCCGATATTGCAGTGATTGCCTGGGATATTCCAAGCCCGGCACGCCAGTCGACCAAATGCGCGCTCGAAATGCCTGTTCAGCCGGTGCCTCTGCTGAGCGTCGGCATTCCGCTGGAAAGCGGCGGCACGCGTATGTTCTGGGCCATGCGCACCGGCAGCGAGCCGGTCGAGTTTGCGCTTTCTGCGGGTTCCCTCGGCCCCACTGTTCAGACCGTTCTCTACCCCGCCAACGAACTTGCATCCTTTGATAGCGAGCGCATCCTGTCGGACCTGACGCTGCCCGGGCATATCAAGCTGCTCTCGACCATTCTCTCCACGTGGCGCAGCGCGTTTCGCCTGTCGCGCAATCAGACTTTTGCAGCCCTCGTCCGTGACATCACGCTGGCGCTGACCCCGGAACCGCGCGATATCCAGAACTGTGGCCAGCCGGTTGCGGGGCATCATCTACTGGAAACCGCCGTTGACCCGATGCTGGGCGAAATTTCTGCCATCTATGGCGTCAGTAATGGAAGCGTCATCGTCATCCCGCCGCGCTTCACGGTCGGACAGCAATCACGCAAGGCGTGGCAACCCTGCCATCTTCTGGTCGAATCGCCACAGGATCTGCCATCATCCTTTCTGTTCGTCCTAACAGGACAAAAAGGTGTTGCGATCCGCAAACTCGCCGATGGCCCGTCAGAGCCGATGGATTTCGGCAAATGGTGGTCCAAATGGCAAGGCAATGCCGATCTGCGCGAATTTCTGGTTGGCGAACTCGCCAAACTCGGCACAAGCGGCCCTGCGGTCGCCATCGATCTGCAAAGCCGTTCGCCTCTTCCGGTGCGCCAGATCACGCAATCCGCAAGCCATAACCCGGCAGCGGAAATCGATCTCGCGCTTGCACTGGATAACGGGCTGATCGTTGGCGGGTGGTATCACGATCCCTCCGCCATGCTGGGCGATATCGAATATCTGCCGGCCAATGGCAGTGCGATTTCGCTGAAAGCCCATTTCCACAAATTCCCCGGCAAGATCGCCAAGCGTGAAGATGCCCCGCAGGCCGATGTGACGGGTTTCGTCGCGTGGCTGCCTGCGGCCAAGCACCTTGGCCCACTTCTGCAACCGCGTTTCCAGATGCGGCTTACATCCGGTGCAACCGCGCCGCTTGTTCCTGCCCCGCAGCCATTCGAACCGGCGGAGCAGCGCAAGCGCATCTTGCGCGCCGTGCCGCCGCAACATGCCCGCCCGAAGGTGTTCGAGACCATTCTCGCCCCGGCCTTGACCGAAGTGGAAAAGAAGCTCGGCGCAACCGTGCGCATTTCGGAGGTCAAGGATTTCGGCACGATACCCGCCAATCCGGTCGCCTCAATCGTCATTCCGCTTTATCGCAATCTCGATTTTCTGCGCTTCCAGTTTTCGGCCATGGCGACCGATCCATGGATCGTCCGCAATGCCGAACTGATTTTCGTTCTCGATTCGCCGGAAATACACGACGACACCGAGCATATGCTGGGCGGCCTGCATATATTGCACGATCTGCCGTTTCGCCTTGTCATCATGAACCGCAATGGCGGTTATGCCCGCGCCTGCAATGCCGGTGCAAGCGTAGCAACGGGCACCGCCATTGTGATGCTGAATTCTGATGTCGTGCCGGAAAAGCACGGCTGGCTGCAACAGCTTCTGCAACCGCTCTTCGATAACAAGCGGCTTGGAGCTATCGGCCCTCGCCTGCTGTTCGAAGACGGCTCGCTCCAGCATGCGGGCCTCTATTTCGCTCGTGACCGCCACGGCGTCTGGCTCAACCATCATTATTACAAGGGCATGCCCGGCAGCTATGCTCCTGCCCTTGTGGGACGCGATGTGCCCGGCGTTACTGGTGCCTGCCTTATAACCCGCAAGGATATCTTGGATCTCGTCGGCGGATATACTGAAGACTATGTGATCGGCGACTATGAAGACAGCGATCTTTGCCTGAAAATCCGCCAGCTCGGCTTTCAGGTCTACTACGACCCTGCCGTGGCGCTCTACCATTTCGAGCGGCGCTCGATCCGCCGCAGCGCCGATTATATGCGTGGTCTCGCCAGCCAATATAATTCCTGGCTGCATACCCAGCGCTGGGATGAAGACATCACCGACCTGATGGCTCCGCCTGAAGACGAAGCGCAGACCGCGCCGTCGGCCAATGTGATCGATGCCAAATATGAAAGGAGCGTCGCTTGACCGACGTGGTAGCGCTGAAACAGCCTGAAACCAAACTTCCAATCCCCGAAGAACAGATCGGCTGGCTGACACGCGCCGTCTTGAAGAACCGCTTCCTGCCCTCTCCCGACCCCAACAGCGTGTTTGTCGGCGACGGCGATTTCCGGGCTGTCGGTGCCGAGTTTCTCGGACATTTCATCCGCAAAGGTGGCCTCAGGCCCGACGCGCGCGTTCTCGATATCGGTTCGGGCATCGGGCGCATGGCGGTGCCACTGACGCAATATCTCGACCCAGCCAAAGGTCGTTATGCGGGCATCGACCCGGTTGCGGGCGGGACAAGCTGGTGTCGCCAGCATATCAGCGCGCTTTATCCGAACTTTCAGTTCCAACATATCGACATTGCCCATGCGCTCTATAATCCGCGTGGCGCTGTCGATGGCCTTCACCTCGTTCTGCCGTTTCCCGACAAGAGCGTCGATTTCGTCATCATGACATCGGTGGTGACACATCTCGACGCTGACGAAGTCAAAGTCTATCTGCGGGAGATCGCGCGCGTGCTGGCGCCCGGCGGCAAATTGTTCATGACGGCGTTTGTCGTGGATGATATTGCCGCGCGCGATCGCCATGGCAAACGCGATCCGCGCCTCAGTTTCGAACGCAGCGGTGCGGGGCCCTGCTGGTATGTGCCGGAACTTCCGCCGCTTGCCGCCGTCGGCTTTGAGAACGGCTTTATGGATCGCGCCCTTGCAGGTGTCGGCCTGTCGCTGGAACTGAAATCCTTCGGTCACTGGCGCGGGATCGCATCCGACCATTATCAGGACCTCTTCATCGCAACACGCGGAGGCGCTGCCTGATGGCCGAACGCATGCTCGTTGCTGCCCATAATCACCCCTCGCTGCATCCCGGCGGGACGGAAATCTTCGCGCATGACCTGTTCCGCGCCTATCAGCGCGCCGGTTGCGAAGCATTGTTTCTGGGAGCCACCAACAAGATTCACCGTCAGGAACGCCCGGGAACCAGCTTTCAGAGCATAGGTAACGGCGGCGATGAAATCCTGCTCTGGTCGGGTCATTTTGACCGTTTCAACCTGAGCCAGGTCGATCTCTACGGCATCGTGCCGGACATTGTGGAACTGCTGAAGGATTTTCGCCCGGATGTGGTGCATCTTCACCATCTGTTGCTGCTGGGCGCAGAATTTCCGCATATCGTCCGCCGCACATTGCCGGATTGCCGTATCGTCCTGACATTGCACGACTATTACCCGATCTGTCACCATGACGGGCTGATGGTGCGTACGACCGGCAAGGAACTCTGCTACGGCGCCAGCCCGGATCGCTGTCATGCCTGTTTCAAGGACATAGCGCTCGACAAATTCGTACTGCGCGAGCGCCATATCAAATCATTGTTGAGCGCTGTCGACGCCTTCGTGTCTCCCAGCGAATTCCTGAAACAGCGTTATGTTGACTGGGGCCTGTCGGAAGAGCTGATCAGCGTCATTCCCAACGGCCAGCCGGAGCGCCCTGCTATCGACACCCCGCGCCGCGCAAGAACCAAGCCTGTCTTCGGCTATTTCGGCAATCTGAACCCATGGAAGGGCGCGACGGTTCTGCTCCGGGCAGCGCAGCAACTCATCAATGAAGGTTTCGATTTCGAATTGCGCGTGCATGGTGCGGCACCCTTTCAAAGCGAGAGCTTTGTCAGCGAGATCGACCAGCTTTTCTCTGACACGGCCCCCTTCGTGCAACGGCGTGGCGCCTATCGGCGTGAAGATATCGCGCAGCTTATCCGCACCGTCGATTGCGCCATCATGCCGTCGATCTGGTGGGAAAATGCGCCCCTCGTCATTCAGGAAGCGCAGGGACAGGATTGCCCGGTCATCTGCTCCAATATCGGCGGCATGGCTGAAATGATTACGGACGGCGTGAACGGACTGACCGTTCCGCCCAATGATCCGCAGGCGCTGGCGGAAGCCATGCGTCGTATGGCGGAAAACCCGGAGCTGCGTCAGTCGCTGAGCCGCAATGCACGCCATCCGGACACTATCGACACGACGGCATCGCGCTATCTCGATCTGATCGGAACACTGCGAACGACCCGTGTCGAGGCAGCATAAGAGGTACACTATGAACATCGCGACCAAAGTTCCAGCCGAAGGGGCAGCAAATCCGGCAGCAGCACAGACTGCATCTGCCGCACCTCAGAGGACAGAAGCCATGAAAGGACGCGTTGACGCCATCGAGGAAGGCCGCCTTTACGGCTGGGCGTTTGATCCCGGAGCGCCCACGGAACGGCTTTTGATCCGCGTTCTTCTTGATGACAAACCCATCGCGGAAGCACCGGCGGACAAGGAACGTCCCGACCTGAAGCGCAACGGCATCGGCGACGGCCTGCATGCTTTCGAAGTGATGCTGCCGCAATTCGCGGCTGCCCGCGCCGGTGAACTTGTTGTCGTCGCAGCCAATGCGGCAGGCAATGAGCAGAAACTGCGTGTGCCGAAGCCCGACGAACAGGCCGCCGAAGCGCTAATTGCAGCGCCGATGACGCGCATTCTCGACAAGCTCGACATGCTGATGGCCGCGCAACGCCAATTGCAGGTCAACCAGCGTTCACTGCAACGCGTAGCCCCGGTGCTCGATAGTTCGGGCAACGCTGCGCCTGCCGAAATGGCGGACATAGCCACATCCGTCGACGGATTGCGCACCGATCTGCATCAACGCATGACCGAGCTCGACGTGCACATCATGCGCATGGATGGTGTGGTCGCTGGGCTCGAAAAGCGCATTGACGACGTGCGCAAACGCGCCGGTGGCGACGTGAAGCTGCTATTCATGCTGATGTATGTGATGGCGGGCTTCGTCGCGGGTGCTATCCTGACGCTTTTCGTGATGCGCTGAGGGGAAACCCATGACGCAAGACGAACGACCCGCCACGCAGCAACCGGCAGTAAAACCTGCCCGACCATCGGAACGCCCGCCCATGATGATGGAAGGCGAGATGGTTGTCGGCTGTGTGATCGAAGATACGCTTCTGCTCGTGCTTGGGATCGGCAATGCGACCGGCGATCAGGTCACTGCCTTTCTGAATGGCGATCCGGCATTGAGCGTCAAGGTGAACATCGTCACCTGGCCGCTGAAGGAGCCGTCGCCCGCCGGAACCCATGGATTCGTCGCGATTGTGCCGACCGGCATTTTGCGCCGGGGCATCTTGAAGACGATCATGTTCCAGCACAAGGCGAAGGTCGCGCGTTACAATTTCGCCTCGCGCGCAGCACCTGTGGCCGATTTCGTCGCCATGATCGGCGATCTGGCCGGGCCGAGCCTGCCAACGGTCATCGATGAACTGGTGGAAGGGCTGATCTCCGGTCCTATCGGACGCAAGAAACTTGCCGCCATCACCGTTCTTTTGCAGGTGGGTGCGCGCTCCGATGGCTGTATCGAGCTGATTGGCGGCAGCGATGAAGGCGAGATTTTCGTTCAGGGCTGGGCGCAGGATTTGACGCCCGCCGTCACACGACTGCTCATCAGCGGCAAAAACTCTTCACTGGCGGAATGTTCGATCAGCGTTTTCGCGCGCCCCGATCTCAACGATCAGGCGTCGGGCTTTGCCGGATTGCTGCTTGCCAATGAGCCGGTAGAGCCCAACGACATTGAACGGCTGTTGTTTCGCGGGCGGCGCGGCTGGCGCTTCACGGAAGTCTATGATCGCAGGCTGCTGGCGGGATCGCGCGAGACGCCAAGCCATATTCGCGCCATCCTGCCGCGTGTGCGCAGTTCGACGGATATTTTGCTCCGGCTGCGCTCCGCCGCCAACCGCTTTGACGGCGGCGAGACCGTTTCCGGCCTGCCTTTCCCGGTGCGGCTTGGCATCGACAATGTGTTCCGTGTTGAGGGCAGCGGCATACTGGTTTCCGGCTGGCTACTCGACCCCGACAGCCATGTGGAAAGCGTCAAGCTGCGCCGCCATCGCGGCGAGATACAGATCGACGGCACATGGACCCGTTATGACCGGCCTGACGTCACCCGCGAATTCGACAACCAGCCGCCCTTCAATGCCGGTCTCGACCCGAACCGCCATGCGCATGGTTTCGTGGCCTTTGCACCTGAACTCGCGGGCGATAGCACATCACCCTTCTATATCGAGCTTGCCATCAGCGATGGACGCCGCGCCTTTCATCCGCTGACGCCGACCCGTGTCACATCACGCGATGCGATTGTCCGGCAGATACGCGCGACGGACCCGAATGCCTGGGCGCTGCGCCACATTGTCGATCAGCAGCTTGTTCCGCTGCTCAGCGGCGTCAGCCGCCCGGCGCCAGAAGTGTTTGGCGTGGTCGATCTCGGCCCGTTCGAAGACGCGGTCAATCACGCCGCCAATCTGGCGATCATCATCGGCGTCGATGAACGAGTAGAAGAGATCGAGCCTTTGCTGGCCCTGCTCGCACTCGATCCCGAAACCCGCATCGCGCCGATTGTCATTTCGGCGGCGACGGAAATCATCGACCGCATCGGCGTGCAGGTTCGAAGGCTCGCCGACTTCTATCGTCTGTGCATCCGCCTTGTTTCTGCCAGCGGCTCGGAAGACCTCTACGATGCGCTGGAAGTGGGCGCGCGCGCCGTTACAACCGACAAGGTGGTCTTTTTGGCAGGTTCGCTGTTGCCGCGACGCGCAGGCTGGTTGAACAAGCTCGTCACGGCCTATGACGCGCATCACGACTGCGTACTGTCGCCGACACTCGTTTACGAAGACGATTCCATCCGCTGGGCCGGAACCTGGGTTGCCGGCCCGCAATCGGATCGCGCCCTCATCAGCCGTTATGCCGGTTATCCGATGGATTCCGTTTCCGGCATGTCTCTTACCGAAGTCGCCACCGCGACCTTCGAATGCTGCATCCTGCCCCGTGATGCGTTGTTTTCGGTCGGCGGATTCACGCGCGGCTATCTCGGCACGCATGAAAAAGGCCTCGACCTTGGCTTGAAACTCAAACAATCCGGCCTGCGCTCCTATTGGCTGCCATCAGCGCAAATGCTTGGCTCCGACGATGTGTCTGTCACCGACCGGGCATCAACCATCGCATTGATCGAGCGGATCGACCGTCAGGTCTTTGATGCGCGCTGGTCGACTATTCTTGCTGGCAGGCGCAGCGCACCGATTGAGGAACCCGCATGAGCGACAAACTCCGCGTTCTGGTTATATCGCACGCCCACCCGTCGATTTCCCTCGGCGGCGGTGAAATCGCATCTTATAATTTGCACAAGGGCCTGAACGCCATTCCCGGCGTGCAGTCGGTCTATTTAGCCCGCGCCGGGCACCCGATTCCGCGTCATGGCACGACGGCATTGATGAGCATGCGCCGCGCCAGCGACGAAATCCTGTTTCATGCCGACGAATACGATCACTTCTACCTGTCGAACAAGAACACGGACGAAATCCGTCGCGATCTGCTGCGTTTCGTGCGCGATTTCGATCCGGATATCGTGCATTTCCATCATGTGATGGGACTCGGACTGGAAACGCTTTACGCAATCCGCGAGGCCTTGCCGGATCGCATTATTCTGGTCACGTTCCATGAATTCCTGTCGATCTGCAACAATGACGGCCAGATGGTCAAAGCCGGAACCTCGAAGCTTTGCAACGAGGCCTCGCCCATCGATTGCCACGCCTGCTTTCCGCAGGTTCCGCCAGCGCGGTTTCTCAAGCGCGAGCGCTTTGTGCGCGGGATGCTGGAACTGGCCGATGCCTTCATTTCGCCAAGCCAGTTTCTGGCAAACCGCTATCATGAATGGGGGCTGAGCCCCGACAAGATGGCCGTCATCGAAAATGGGATCGCCATCCGCGAAGTTACGCCGCCACGCGAACTGACCGGCCCGAACCCGCGCCGCAGCCGCTTCGCCTTTTTCGGCCAGATCAATCCGTTCAAAGGCATAGATGTGCTGGTTGATGCGGTATCGCGTGTGCCGGAACAGGTGTGGGGCGAAGATTCCCGCCTGATGATTTTCGGCGGCAATCTGGAAAAGCAGCCGCCCGCCTTTCAGGAGCGCATGCAGAAACTGATCGAAGAGGCTGGTCCCCGCGTGCGCTTTTATGGTGCTTACCAGAATTCGGAAATGCCGCGTCTCATGCAATCGGTCGATTGGGTGGTGATGCCGTCGATCTGGTGGGAAAATTCACCCATCGTTATTCAGGAAGCCTTGCATCATCGTCGCCCGGTGATCTGCTCCGACATTGGCGGCATGGCCGAGAAAATCCGCGACGGTGAAGACGGTCTGCATTTCCGCGTCCGCAGCGCTGAAGATCTGGCTGACCGTTTCACGGAAGTTCTAAGCGAGCCGAGCATATGGGATCGACTTCACAATTCCATCCGTCGTCCTGTACACTATGTGGATTGCGCCAAGGAACATCTCGACCTTTATAACCGATTGCGCGAGGCGAAGCCTCGCAAACCGAAGCCGACAGTGAGTGAAACTGTCCTCTCTCAGGCAAGCTGAGCCTGGCTCGTCTGAACTTAAACTCAACTAAAGGAAAACCGAATGGCCCGTGCCCCCCGCGCCCTCGTGATGATTCCCGCTGGAGAAGTGTATGACCACGACAATGTGCGCTGGTATCGTCACACCGACGTGCAGGGCAGCATCAACCACTATCACAATATCGGCGATGCTTTCGTGTTCGAGTCATCGCTCAAGCTGATGAATTATGAAAAGGCGTCCGAGCTTCCCATAACCGCTTATTCGCCGGAAAAGATCGACCAACTGCGCGAGGAATATGACTATGTCATCCTGCGCGGGTCGAACTATGTCAACAAGGACATGAACTGGCGCGAGAGTATCGCCGTCCTGCAACGGTTGAAACTGCCCGTCATCGCTTTTGGCATTGGCGCGCAGGCCCCCTCCAAGGGTGCGCTGGAACTTTCCGAAGAAACCAAGGCCGTGCTACGCATCATCGCGGATTCGACCGTTTCCATCGGCGTTCGCGGCGCTTATACGGCGCAGGTCCTGAACGATATCGGCATTCGCAATGTGCGCATCATCGGTTGCCCCACGGCCTTCCGCCGCAACAACCAGCATTTGCGCATCAAGCTGCCGCCGCTCGACAGCGTGCAAAAGGTTGGCGTCACTGTACGCCGCGAGGTTTCACCTGCCTATGCACAGGACATTGAGCAATATCTCACCCGCCACCGTGATCTCATCAAGACAATGGCGCGGCGCTTCGACGTTACCCTCATGGCGCAAGGCGAGATTGACGAGAAAAAGATGGTATTCGGCACGCCCGAGCAGAAGGAAGAGGCCATCGCCGCACTGAAAGGCCATCGCTGGACCGCCGACTGGTATTTCGATGATGAAATCGAAAACCTCTACCGGAACAAGATGTTCTATTCCGATGTTGTGGCCGACTATGAGAACCTCGTGCGTCAGCAGCAGCTTGTGCTTGGTTATCGCCTGCACGGAAACCTGATGGCGCTCGCCAATGGCGTGCCGTCTGTCTATTTCACCTATGACAGCCGTACCGCCGAATTTGCCGAGACCTACAAGATTCCGAGCTATGACGTGTTCAGCGACAAGCCGTTCCGTCTGGAAGACTATTGGGATCAGTCGCTATTCGACAAATACAACCGCGCATGGTTTGAGACCTATGCGGAGATGAAGCAGTTTCTCGATGAAAACGGCATCGACAACAAGATGACCGATACCGGCTTGCCGGTGGAAACGCTCAAAGTCGCCTGATCTTTCTGCGACCTTATTTCGAGCGTCTTGCCTTCGCCGCTGCTGGTTTGGGACTGTCGGCGGCAATGGGCTTGTCCTTCTGTTCTTCGGCCAGCAGCGACCATGCGGCAATAAACATGGCGGCGATCAACGGCCCGATGACAAAGCCGTTAATGCCGACCAGTGAAATGCCGCCAACCGTCGAGATCAGCACCACATAGTCCGGCATGCGCGTGCCCTTGCCGACCAGCGGTGGGCGCAGCAGATTATCCACGAGACCGATAACCAGCGTTCCGATCAGGACCAGAATGACGCCTTTGCCCCAGTCGCCGCTGACGAAGAACCATACGGCGGCAGGCACCCAGACGAGAGCTGCGCCAACCGCTGGTAGCATGGAAAAGAAGGTCATCATCACGCCCCACAGCAGGGCGGCTTCGATGCCCAGCAGCCAGAAAGCGACGCCGCCGATCAAACCCTGAATGATCGCGATGATGATATTGCCTTTGACCGTCGCACGGATAACAGCGGTGAATTTCTCCAAAAACTGGCGCGTGTAGTCATCGCTCAGCGGGATTGCCTGCCGGATTCTGCGTCCAAGATCCGCACCGTCGCGAAACAGGAAGAACAGCAGATAGAGCATGATGCCGAAGCCGATAAAAAATTGCAGCGTGTTCTGGCCAAAGCTGACCAGACGCCCAGCGAATAGCTGGCTGCCTTGTAGGATCGTCGATGAAATTCGCGAGCGCCATTCGGCGAAACTGCCAAGCTCAAAGCGCTTGAGCCAGTCTTCCAGCGAATCCGGCAGTACGGAAAGAATGCTGGTGATATAGCTGTTCAGGTCAAATTCCCGGCTGCTCAGTCGTTGGTAAAGCGAGTTTCCTTCCTGCACCAGCGAGCTGAAAATGATCAGCATTGGAATGATGACCAGACAGATACACATCAGCACCGACATGAAAGCCGCTAGATTGCGCCGTCCGCGCAGAACCCGCACGAGATATTGCTGAACCGGATAGAAGATAACGGCGAGAATGACCGCCCACAGGACTGCGGTGTAATAAGGGATGAGCAGCCAGGCGAAGGCGATCGTGACGAGCGCCAGTAGAATATAGAAGCTTACGCGCTGGACGGACATATTCACTCACCGACATTGTCTTGGGAGTAAACCCTGCCCAAAATCCGCTTTTTATTCAATAGGGTATTTCCGGCGGGGACTCGGAGACGCCAGCCGAAATGTCAAGCTGCGGCCCGGATGGAAACCGGGGCAGTTTGGGGCAGAACGCGCGCAATGGCACTGAGAAGGTCGCTTTTCGACACGACGCCGACCACAAACCTGTTCTCGTCCACGATCACCGCCACATGCGTCAGACCATCGGTCAGGACCGGAAGCAGGCCCATTGCCGCATCGTCCGGGGCAGCCGTGATCGCCGGGACCACATGATCCTTGAGGCTTTCACCGGGCTGAACCAGCTCACGCAGGCCCACCATGCCAGTCAGTCGCCCATCCGCGCCCGTCACCGGCAAGGTCAGGATGCGATGGCGCAGAAGAAGATGACGGGCCTGATCGGCGGTATCGTTTTCCCCAATGCTGATGACGTCACGAGACATGATATCGGCGCAGGTCAGATCGCCATGCGCGCGGATCGATGCCTGCAACTCAACCTGCCGCAGCAACCGGCCAAGATCGTTGCGATCAATGTCGAAACTTTCGTCCAGTGTGTTCAGCGCTTCATCGATATCCTCTTCGCGGATGCCTGCCCGCACGGAAGGGGGCAAGTCCTTGGTCGCGTGCATGCTCACCGGGGCAGCCGCCACATTATGCGGATATTTGCGCCGGGAAAGCTTGTGAAACAGGATGCCCAGCCCCACCAGCAGACATGAATTGAAGCCGACCGGCACAAGCGGGAACCACAGTCCCCAGCTGGCGACCGCCTGACCACCCAGCACAGCCGTCAGCGCAGCAGCGCCGCCGGGCGGATGCAGGCTGCGGGTGACCGACATGGCTGCGATTGCCAGCGAAACGCCAAGACCGATGGCGAGCGCCGGATCGCTGACATACTGGGCCACAATCACACCCACTAGCGCCGAAATCGTATTGCCGCCGATGATCGACCATGGCTGCGCAAGCGGACTGTTCGGCACGGCGAACAGCAGCACCGCCGAAGCGCCGATGGGTGCAACGATCAGCGGCAGATATGGCCCCTTACCCAACAAAAGCCCCGAGACGAAACCGGTGAGAGCAATGCCCACCAGCGCACCGACACAGGCAATGGCGCGTTCGCGCAGCGTTGCGCCAGCAAGCATCGGATTAAACATCCGGAATCGCCACCAAGGCGCTCCGTTATGGTCAGGAGGATTATGTCGTGTCATGTCACACTACAGCCAGAGGCGGCCTGTCTATTCCGAGCTTTCCCGGGAACTGCAACAGATCCCGCAATTCATGGAGCGTGAGTATCCTGTCTCCGGTATATGCGAACAAGAAAGCAAATCCGCATGTCTCGGATGAGAAAAGAAAATTCTTCCGCTATTGAAAGCTTAATAAGAAAATCGGCCTCACCAGCATTTCCGCACCCAATAGCATAAGCCCGACAAGAAACCAGAGGCGAAACCGTTCTGGACTTATTTTATGGCGGAAAAGCTGCCCAAGCCCCATGCCAGCCAGCGCAGGCAGGACAGCTGCGAGCGAAATCAGAAGGATATCGCCGCTATAGGCCTGATGTGAGGAGAGCCCGATCGCCAGCGCAATCGTCGATACCGTGAAGGACAATCCCAGCGCCTGCACGAGATCGTCTTTCTTCAAGCCCAGTGCCTGAAGATAGGGAACGGCTGGAATCACAAACACACCGGTCGCACCGGCAATCAGGCCGGTCAATAAACCGATCAGCGGAGACAGCCAGACTTCATGCCGCCGCGATACCTGCCACTGTCGGGCGAAAAGGGTGTATCCGGCATAAATGACCAGACTTGCGCCGAGCAGCGACGCCGTCAGGATCGTTTCACCGCCCACCAGCAGGAAGGAGCCGATCCACGTTCCAGCGATGATTGCGACCATCATCGCCCACAGGCGCAGAGCCAGCGCACGAAAACTTGGCCCGGCCAGCAGCTGCCAAACATTGGTAATGAATGACGGAACAATCAGCAGGCTCGCGGCAGTGAGCGGCGAGATCAACGCCCCCAATACACCCATGGCGACAGTCGGCAACCCCATGCCGGTCAGGCCTTTGACGAAGCCTGCGCCGAGGAAAGTAAGCGTAATCGTGACGAGAAGTGCGACGGATTGGGTCATGCTTCCGCTATAGAGAATTCCCCATTTTGCGAAATGCGGAAGTTCCATATTCTGCCTTCGGCTTTACCGAAGGCAGAATATAAGCGATAAATATGCATGCGTTTTGACCTCACAGACCTTCGCCTTTTCATCGCCGTTGCCGACGCCGGAAGTATTACGCATGGCGCAACGGAAGTGGGGCTCGCCCTGCCCTCGGCCAGCGAACGCCTGCGTGACATGGAAGCCATTGGCGAGGTCAAGCTTCTCGAACGCGGCAGACGCGGCGTCACCCTCACTGCGGCGGGTGAAGCGCTTGCCCATCATGCGCGCCTCGTGCTGCGCCAGATGACCGACATGCATGCGGACCTCATCACCCATGCCAAAGGCATGCGCTCAACCGTGCGCGTGGCAGCCAACACAGCCGCTGTGACCGAGTATCTTCCCATGCGGCTCGCGCAGTTCATGGCAGACAATCCACAGATCGACGTCGAACTGAAAGAACGGCAGAGCGCGGAAATCGCAAGGTCCGTTGCGAGCGGCTTTGTCGAGATCGGCATATTGTCCAACGCGGTCGATACCGGTGGTCTGGTTCTCATCCCCTTCACCATCGACCGGCTGGTTCTCATCACCGGGCAGCAGCACTCCCTTGCCGCCAGAAAATCGACGTGTCTTGCCGATGTCCTGCATGAACCGTTCATTGGCCTCTATTCCGGCGCGCTCTACGATCACATCGAAGCGCATGCGGCACGCCTTGGCGTCAAGCTGAAGATGCGCACGCGACTGCGCACATTCGAGAGCATTTGCCCCATGGTCGCCGCTGGCGTCGGCCTGGCGATCATCCCGGAACTGGTCGCTCATCGCATGATGACAACGACGAGCATCGTGCCGATTGCGCTGACGGACACTTGGGCCACACGGCATTTGTCGCTTTGCATACGCGCGCCGGACGAACTGACATCATCAGCCCGCGCGCTGATCGAACATCTTTCGGCAGAAACTCTGGTAGCGCTTCCCACGATTCAATCTTAACCGGAACGCTCTAGAAAACTTGCGGAGGCCCATCCTCTTGTCTATCACACGGCATCGAAGAACATGTTGTTGGGAAGCCGATGGCCACGCAGGACGAAGCAATCATCAGAACGGTTGGCGTTTCCGTCAGTTTTGACGGCGCGATGGCTCTGAATTCGGTCGATGCCTCGGTTCAATCCGGGCGGATAACGGTCATTTGCGGGGCCAATGGTTCGGGCAAAAGCACACTGTTGCGCAGCATGGCGCGGCTTCAGACGCCAACGAGCGGACAGGTTCTGTTTGACAGTGAAGACATCAACCGCATGAAACGGATTGATCTGGCCCGCAAGATCGCCGTGCTGGGGCAGATGCCGGAAATTCCCGCTGGCCTGACCGTCGAAGAACTGGTCGAAAACGGACGTCACCCGCATCGAGGTCTGTTTTCCCGACTGGGCAATCATGACCGAAAGGCAATCGAACGCGCCATCACGCAAACCGGCCTGCAAGCCCTGCGTCATCGTCAGGTGGCTTCGCTATCTGGCGGCGAACGTCAGCGCGCATGGGTTGCGCTGGCGCTGGCGCAGGAACCATCCGCCCTGTTTCTCGATGAGCCGACGAATTTTCTCGATATCCGCCATCAGGCCGAGTTGCTGACATTGCTCAAGCAATTGAACCGCGATCATGGGCTGACCATCGTTGCTGTTCTGCACGACCTCAATCAGGTGCTGGAACTGGCCGACGACGTTATCCTGATGCGTAAAGGCCGCTTGATGGCTTCTGGCTCTCCTGAAGAGGTATTCACAACGGAACGCCTCCGAGAAGCTTTCGATTTCGATATCGAAGTGACCGCGCACCCGGTTCTGCCGATCCCTTTCTGCATGCCACGCTGGGTCAACCATGTATACAACAAGCCATCTGCCGGAAATCAGCAGAACGAGCGGAGCGCGGAATGACCGCGCAGCCTCTGATCACAAGCCAAACTCAACCGGCAAGTTTCACAATTGGAATTGTCGTTCTGGCAATCCTGCTGCTGATCGCGCTGACGGCCGCCGAACTCGTCATCGGCAGTGGAAATGTCGCGCTACAGGACGTTTTGCAGTCGCCGTCGCGGCCGCAAACGCTGGCGCAGATTATCATCGAAACCATTCGCCTGCCCCGCGCAATCGCTGCCATATTGGTCGGCGCAGCGCTTGCCGCCGCTGGCACGGTGATGCAGACCATTTTGCGCAACCCGCTTGCCGCGCCAGACATTCTGGCTGTCACCAGCGGCGCGCAACTGGCCCTGGTTGTTTCCAGTCTGCTGCTTCCATTTGCCTTTCCGGGCTTCCTCGCCACGATCATCGGCGGCGCACTGGGCGGAACATTATGCCTGCTGGTCGGCGGCGGTTTGCGCGCCCAAGCGGTTCGGCTGGCACTGGCGGGCGTGGCGGTATCCCTCGCCTTCTCGGCGCTTTCTTCCGCCATCATATTGATTGCAGATGATCGCGCGTCCGGCATCATCCTGTGGTCTTCCGGCATGCTGGAACAAACAGGCTGGGCTAAAGTTGCACCGCTCGCCCCCTTTATTGTCGGAGCCATCCTGCTGCTGGTCGCCCTTGCCCGCCAGTTCGACGTCATGGCGCTCGGCAGCGACATGGCGGCAAGCCTTGGGCTTGGCAAAGCGACTGCGCTGATCGGCCTTCTGGCCACAATCGTGCTATCAGGTGCTGCCGTTACCATTGCTGGGCCTATCGGTTTCATTGGTCTCGCAGTGCCCAATCTGCTCCGCGCCACTGGCATGGTTCGGCACAAAGCGCTTTTGCCCGCAGCCTGCCTGTGGGGAGCGGTTGCGCTGCTTTCAGCCGACATTGCCGCACAATGGCTGAGCAGCGCCGGCACCATCATCCCGACCGGAATCCTCGCTGCCTGTTTCGCAGCACCGGCGCTGATCTTCGTCTTGCGTCGTATGAAAGCGGAGGCACCCGCCCACAACGCGCAGATCCTCGGGAAAACCATATTCAAGCGACCGGTCGCACTTTATGAGAGCCTTGGCATGGTTCTGTTAGCAGCTCTTCTGGCCGGGCTTCTGTTCGGCGACGGCATCGCAGGACGCGACATTGACTGGCAGGCGATACAGGCACTGCGCGCGCCACGCGTGTTGGTGGCCATGGGCGCGGGCGCTTTGCTCGCAATGGCTGGATTGTTGTTGCAAGCCGTGACGCGCAACCCGCTTTCCGGCCCGGAAACTCTGGGCCTCGCACAAGGCGCAGTACTCGCAAGCCTCGTCGCACTGCTCGGCGGCATCATTCCGGGAAGCGCGCTTTTTGCGCTCTGCTCGGCAGGCGGCGCCTGTCTTGTGGTCTTGCTTCTAAGCCTGCTCGGCAAAAACCTGTCACCGACCCGCACGGCGCTGACCGGACTTGCAGTGGCAGCCAGCCTTTCAGCGTTGAGCACGATTGTGGTGATTGAGGCAAAGCTTCAGATTGCCGAAGCACTTGCCTGGCTCGCAGGCTCCACCCATGGGCGCAACTGGCAGGATGTGGCGGCGCTTGCCCCCTGGCTTCTGCTGATCGCTATCGCACTTGCATTCGCGAAACGCCTCGACATTCTGGCGCTCGGTCGCGATGCGGCGGAATCTCTTGGCGTGGATACGGCCATGACCCGCTTATGGCTACTACTACTGTCAGCCCTTTCTGTGGCAGGCGCGGTGTCCGCCGTGGGCGCAATTGGCTTCGTGGGATTGATCGCGCCGCATGCAGCGCGCCTTTGTTGCGGGGCGCGCTACCGACATCAGTTGCCAGTGACAGCGTTGATCGGCGCAATATTGACCGTTCTGGCTGATACGCTGGGCCGCGCGATCTTCGCTCCGCAGGAAATCCCGGCGGGCATCGTGACGGCCTTCATTGGTACGCCACTCTTCATTCTGCTGATGCGCAGACAATCGCGCTGATTGCCAATCTCACAATAAAACCTCGATGAGAAGCGCCGGATTCGAGGGAGAACCAACACTGCTCACCGAGTGAGGACGGCGCTAACCGTCCTGTTTGACGCATCCGCGAATTACCGAGCGGCCATCACACCAGCGATAAGACCGGTTGCCGCGGTAATCAGAAGATACTGATTATCGACCTTCACCCAACGCTGCCCCTTGCCCGGTGCACGAAGCCCATAACGCTTGTAATCCTTGACTTCGCTTTGACGCGAACCATTGAAGCGCTGCCCTTTAGACCAGCCCTTTGCGGACTGTTTCTTGTTCTGCACCTGGTGCACTGCTGGTTTGCGCTGCGGCTGGTTGTCACGAGCTTGCGCCAACGGCGCGCCAATGAACGAAAGAGCAATCGCCGCGAGTAGAATTTTCTTGAACATGTTATTCTCCTTTCGTTATGAACTCACGCTACCCAACCCGCTATGAACAATAAATGAATTAAAACGAGAATAATCATTAAATAAAATCAATGTTATTATTGATTTTTCAATTCCATATTATTTCTTATTATTTGTAATTTAATAGGTATAAACTTGATAAGTTAAATTATAAATTCAAACTATTTAAATGATTTTCTTATTATTGTATATTTAATAAAGTATAATATTCTATATATTGAGAACGATCGATCACGCCAAGCGCAGGCTTGGAAAGCCAAAACCGTCGCCGGTTTTGACGGCACCATCGAAAACAAAAAGGGAAATAATGGCGGAGGGGGTGTCACTCGATCTCTTTTGGCTATCTAATTGAAAAACAACCGTTAAAAAACGAGCCATTTTTAAGGATATGCACAATAATATACACAAAATATCTGTTCCGCTCAGCCCTAATTCGCGGACACGTCAACCTACCACAAATGACAGGAACCCTCCAGCACCGGCTTAGAATGCGGTAACTTTCCTTTCGGATTCAAAGCATGTTCCTAGTATCATCAGGTCAGTTGTGGACCAAAACTGGCGGATGTTGGAACAGTGGCTGTTCACATCATCGGTGGATTACTACCCAAGCGAGTTGACTGCGATATTTTTTTCGACCACAAATGAGGCGGAAAAAATTATCGCGGAGAAACGCATGCTTCCCGAACGAATCTATTCTGACCCAGTCGACGTAGATGCTCGCTTGCAACAATTCAGCTTCAACCGAAGCGAGCTACTCCAAGTCGCCTTCAAAACAATTGCCGAGCGGGCAAATACCATCGACGGCATCGATGTAGCGACCGCCCGGGGTACGCTGTCATATATTCACGGCAACAGGCATCTCCGGCTTTTGGCGATTTCCAAGGGTTATGAAATAAAACGGGACAAGAATATAGAGCTTTCCAGAAACCCGGTCACGGGCGCTATGGTCACATATCAAAATGTTGATCAAGCATGCACATCTCGTTGGCCAAAAGCTATTTCAGCCAAAAAAACAGGATCTGCACATTTTATCGACCTTGCACAAGGAGCCTTGTTCACCGAAAAGGAAGCGCCGAACGCGGTGGACCTGGCGTCCGTACAGCATTTGAATTCCACCGCTTGGTATTTTTGTATGTCGTTCGATGAGGAAACCTTCAGCGCAGAACTATCGCTTCCTGCAAAGATAAAAAATAACAATTTTCATGGATTCTATGAACGCATTTTTATTGCTTACAAGCAAGAATGGGCGCGTCGCTCGGAGGCCGCGAGTGACGACGAATTCACGGATATAATTCCGATAATCCACCGTAAGTAAAAGAAAATGTTCAACATTCAAAGGTTGGAATTGGCACGGAAACGCCGCCGATTCACGTCCAAACTTCTCGCCGAAAGGGCAGGAATTGCTCCTGTCACTCTTTCGCGCGTCCTAAACGGAAAGCAAGATCCCGACGAAGACACAATTGCCAGACTCGTCAAGGCGCTCGACTTCCCGCTTGAGTTCTTCCAAAAAGACGACACAGATGAAGTAGATGCGGAATCTGCAAGTTTCCGTAGCTTAAGTGCCATGACTGCCAGAGAGCGCGACGCTGCCCTGTCTGCCGGCTCCCTCGCCTTCGAAGTCGCGGATTGGCTGAATAGAAATTACCAACTTCCCGATCCCGATCTTTTAGATTTTGATCAAGATCGGGATCCCGCATCAGCAGCGCGCACGCTACGCCAACATTGGGGCCTTGGCGAAAAACCCATTGGGCATTTATTAAACGTGTTGGAAGCAAAAGGTGTGCGGATTTTCTCACTCTCTGAAGCGACCAAAAACGTCGACGCTTTTTCTCTCTGGCGCAATGATGAACCATTCATATTCTTGAACACATTCAAATCTGCAGAACGAAGCCGTTTCGACGCAGCTCATGAATTGGGCCACTTAGTGTTGCACAAGCATGGCGGCCCCGCGCATCGATCCGCCGAACTGGAGGCGAATGCATTCGCCAGCGCGTTTCTGATGCCTGAAGATGATGTTCGGGCGAGAATTCCGTTCGCCGCAACGTTGCAGACGATCATAGAAGAAAAAAGGCGATGGCGTGTCTCTGCCGCCGCGCTTTGCTATCGATTAAACAAGCTTGGCATCATCACTGAATGGCAAAATAGAACCTTTAATATACAATTAAATCAACGCTATAGCAAAAGTGAACCCAACGGGATTGAGCGAGAGAAATCTGCCATCTGGAAAATGGTGTTCGATGATCTGTGGTCGCAGCGCAAATCAAGGTCTAGAATTGCATCAGATCTCCACTTACCGGATTCAGAACTTGAGAACCTTGTATTTGGCCTAGCGGCAGACCCCGGCACACTTGCTGAGGCTGAAGGCAAACGAGGATTGCACCTTGTGAAATAGCGAACTTCCATTGCTGCGACAAATAGTAATAAACTCCGGACTCGGATCCTTGATCGCACACATTCGAGTCCCGGAGGCTCTACGAAATTCTATCGTTTTCAATCGCTTGAAAAAAGTCGCAAAGAAAAGCATGCGTTATAAATTAACTCTCGCTGACAGCTATCAAACGACACGCAATTTCACGCGCTCCCCAACGTAAAGAAAACGCATCTGATACATCAAACCAACCTTCGTTGTTCTCAGAACCGTGGTTTTCTCCCATACATGAGCATTGACATTCATGGCCACGCGCCGACCTACAGGAAGGCGAACAAACTTCATGCTCCCTAAATGGTTGGACGACATAAACTTTACCGTAACGATTCAAACATCGGTCGACAAAATCGTTGAACCAAGCTTGTGGTAACTCCCACTGCTTCCTTTCTTTCAACCAAACAGGTGATGTTCGCTTGCCTGCTTGGAGCCAATTCCTGTTGTCAGCAGAATATGGAACACGAACATACAGTTTATGCCCCTTTCCAAATCGCAAGGCTACAGGAACTCCTTTTTGGCTAAGCACCCAATCCAGCTTCGCTTTGTTCTGTTCCCACATCCCTTTCGCCCTCCAGAACAGTCTCGGGAACCCCGTCCAACTCCACATTCCAATCTTTTTCTTTAGAGGCTACTATTTCATCTACAAGCAATGAATTGATTTCGGATTCAATTGTCAAATATTCTGGCACTAAAAACGAGAATATTGGACGCGGAAAGCCATCGCGATACCTTGAAAAAGCTCTATCTGCTTTACGTTTTTGTCGAGAGAACAACTCCCGGTAACGGGTAGGAGTTATCCCGAAGAACGGGATAAAGTTTACAGAAGGAAAGCGATCGTAAGAACCTCTAGACATCCCCTCAATTTTAACAGAGTCCGAGTGAAGATCTGAAGTTAAACTCTTCGGATAAGGTTCTAGAAAAACAACTTTTGTCAACCCACTAGCGACGATATGCTTCGAACACATATGACAAGGAAAAGTCGTACAATACAACGTTCCCCCGGCAACAGATATTCCAAGTCTCGCGGCATCCGAAAGAGCGGACATTTCGGCATGGACTATGCGTCCATACTCAAGAGCATCCATGAACTGGGAGTCGGCAAGGCTTTTTAATTCTTTGTCTGTTAGTTTTGGATCCGCTCCACGAAGAATTTCTATTATTTCTTGCAGAATTTCCTCTTTGCGGGCATCATTGCTATCGCGACTTAGAGTATATTCTCTTGCATCAAACCCCTCATCGCACCAATAAGAGCCACCATTGGCCTTCGGCACTTCGTTCGCGCCTAGTGTTGCAATTTCGCCAGTCGGACGAAATATTGCCGCACCAACCTGACGGGAGAGGTCTAAACTTCGAAGCGCCGCAGAATGTGCCAAATACATTCCATACTCAAGTCTTGTCGGAGAATAACCGTTATATCCAAATAATAACTCTACAAATCTCTTAATTTGGTTAGAAAGTTTATTCTGCTCATCCGTTCGATCAATATTTAAAACAACATCAGCATATTGGAAAATCTTTCCAACCTTTTGACCAAATTTATCCGGCTCATTCTCATCTTTTGATACAACGTGCTCAGCTTTCTCCCGATAGTTAATTCTATCGGCTTTTCTGTCATCGTGCGCCATTTCTCTTGAGAGATTATCGACACGGATGTCTCGAGCTGAATAAACAGAAACCTGAAAGAAAGACTTATCATAAATTTGTCGAAGAAGCTTGATTTCCGCTTCCGTTTTTAACTGGTCGATAATATATACAACGCCCTTTTTATCAGTGGACCGGCGTCCATATCCCTGCGTTCTAACTTTGTCTCTTTCATCTGTGATCATCGAAATAGCAACACGAGAGAGAATATCGAGATTAATATTCTCTCGAAGCCGGTTTCCGAACTTTATATATGAATTAATCCTCTTGAACTTGCTACTCTCATCCAGACCTTGATATGAAAATTCGGCAGCCAAATCTGGAAATGCTTTGGTAATTTTTATATGGTGTGATTCATAGCCTATCTTTTTGAACCGGGAACGAAGCTCTTCCACGACCGTTTTTATGTCAGTGCCAACTGGCGACACAATGCCGATTATAATGTCCGGATATTTTATCTCTGTACCTTGGGAGGAAACCGTGGCCTTATTGTCAGACATTTGCTAGCACACCGCCATCTGAATTGAGTCGCTCTATTAAGCTAATTAAGGGGTCAAAATGTCGAACAAGCAAGCACAGCGCGAACCCGACACACAGAAACAACCAGTTAGGTTCTCTGCACAGCTCTCAACATTAGCCGAACGATCTAAAGAGGCATATCAAGAAGCCCTTGAGGATTTTAGAAATGCTCAAACCGTTGGATCCCCCAATTATTTCATGGGAAATGATTAACAAAAAACCCCGCCTCTGCGGGGTTTTTTGTTGCCCAGACGTGAGAGTCCCGGAGGGACTACGGATTTCTGGACTTTTCAAGGGCTTGCAAAAAAGTGGGACTGGAACCAGTCCCTTATTTTCATTATGCTTTTTATGCGGCCTGCCCCACTGCGGAACGATTCCATCGCGCTGGAGTTTTGATAGCGCAAGAGCACAACTCAGCGCCAGCACACGACAATCGGCCATACCCTCGCTGTCACGGCCCCGTCTTGCAAATAGGGCGGGGCTTTTTCTTGCAGAGCATTGTTCGCCGGGTCGTACGAAGCTCGGCGAATAAAGTGCTGGGCGGACCCGCACACCTTGCCCAGTACGGCCCCGGGGCAGTTTCAACTGCGCCGGGGCTTTTGCGTATTAATCGGCCCACACCATTTCTGGTTCTCTTTGCCATTGCCGGCTGCCTATCGCGCCCTATTATCTTTTTGGCGGGTAGCTTTCCAATCCGATGGCAACCTAATCCCGTACCCCGGTCTTTGCACGCACACTGACCGGGGTTTTCTTTTACTGTGAGTAATCAAAGAATTTTCACTTGCGTTAAGAACGGCGACGGCCCGATCTTAATTGCAAAACCCCGGCGCCGGGAGAGCGCCGGGGTTTCCTATTTCCGAACCAATGCGACAAATAAAGCACCCGATGCCGGAGCTCAAAATATCACTTGAAATCTGACGAAACTGAGCGCTGTGGTTATATAGAAGGAGCCACCGATGCCGTTCAGATCCGCAGATTATCAGGGTACATACAACCCGACCGAATTGGAACTTCTACAGCAAGCATATACCCGGTGCTGCGATCTCCTCGAACGATGCCCCTCCACTCATGAGGACAAGGATCGTTTGGCCCGTATCGTGATGAGGATTTTCGAAGAATGCAACCACGATCCTGAATTGACGGCAATGCGCGCGGCTGAGCTTGCTAAACTTTTCGACTGATTGCTTGTGCTTGACCACCAAGATCTAGTTCACATAGAATTATCAATTGCGCAGGCTTTTCAGACCGATGAAAACCCAACCTGCGTGACCCTGGCATGGCCGTCCTCCTTGCGGGGTTTACTTTTTTGTTAACGATGGCGAAACTTCGCAAAGAGAGATGAGTCAGAATAAAAACTAGGATGCCACATGCCCAAGCGGATAATTCCCCCTCGCGAGATTGGAGATTATCAAGACCGCGGCGCTGACTGCCAAGATGCAGTTGTTGACGACGTGATCGAATTGATTGAAAGAGCCCAAAAAGCTGGCTGGAGTGGCATGGAGGCAGCGGTAGCTGTCGGAATAATCGCCAGAGGACTTGTAAGGGATCACATGACCGTCGTCATAGATAACGAAAAGCCGTGACCCAATCTGGCATCTAGGTTTACTTTTCTGACCAAATGGGTAAAATTTCACCGTCCCTTTTGGGAGGGGCCAGTCGCTTAACCCCGCGCGATATACGTTGCGGGGTTCTTTTTGGTTAAAGATCCTTCCCTTGAGATCGGGCAGAGTGAACGCCAGCTACAAGCGCTGCCCCCACCTCCCTAGCCCAAGCCTGCAGGATCAGGTTCGCCTGCATTGACGATAGCTTCTTTTCCTGCCCGTTGATGGTGACAAATATGTCCGCCCCTCGCCGCTCTGGATAAAAGTCACGAACCGATTGAGGGGTCATGTCTTTTTGTCCTGCGCTAACACGGCAAGCACCTGGTCAAGACGCGTATTGGTGCCCTTTAAGCCTTCGCGGGTTTCGTCGCGCATTTCCTTCATACCGTCGCGAAGCTGCTTTACATGATCATCAAGATCAACTCGGCGGACATATTCGTCACGAACGCGATTGACCCGCTCGTGCAGCTGATCGTCGCCTGACTTCAACGATTCCGCCAGTCTGTCATCACCGTCTTTTATTGATGCCGACAAAGATCGGAATGCTGTGAGAAGAGCGCCGCCGAAGAAAGTCGAAAGCGCAATGGCAGTTCCGATCAACCATTGAAGATCGCCATTCATTCAAACCCCACTTTCAGACCATCATAAAAGCCCGCACACCGGTCTGTTCTGGCGTTTTGCCGATCGAGCGCCTCACGCTCGCGTTTCAGGATCGATAGCTTTTCGTGCCCCTCGACAAGCGGCGCATGCGCTTCCTTGCGTCGGCAATCTTCGGGATAGTCAGGCAAGCGTGTTCCGGCATTCACCCGCCCCTCACTTTCACCCGCTGCGATCAGCTTTCTGTCAGCGGCGCAGGAACTCAATATCGTCGTTATCAAGCAGGCAAGCGCGGCCCGCCTCAGCAAGCTTGCGTTCATAGTCGGCGATCTCCTGTTCGGTTTTTTCAGTCCGAGCCGCTTCCGCAGCCCAGACATTGCGGATCTGCTCCTGGTATGCGGTGGTCACGAATTCGCTGACCTTAAGCTGACGCTGCAGTTCATCCCGCTCGGCACGCGCTGCAGCAAGTTCGAACTGCGGCACAAGCCCTTTCTTGGCTTGCCCTTCGAATAGGAAGCCAACTGCCGGCAGATCTTTGAGAACCGGGACACCGTTGTAATAGGCCGAGCCGACGACGATCCCGGCCACCACGCCGAGACCGATCTTGAGATAGTCGAGGAGGCCGAACATCACTTTAACCCCGAGAGGCAAAGCTCCAATTCACCGATCCGTTGCGCATCGCCGTATTCACGGCGCTTTTTCAGGCCTTCGACAACCTTGCCGCCCGCCCGATTGAATAGCGTCATTGCGCTGCAGGCTGCCTGCCAGTTCTTCTCTCGCATCCTTTTCGATGCCGAAGAGGAACAAGCCGCGCCGGTGCCGATGTTGTACGAAAGGTCGAGCATCGAAGCCTGGACGCTGATCGGCGCACGATCGAAAGTGGCGATGCACTTTTGGAGCGGCTTACGGAAATCATGCTCCAGACGCGTTTCCAGCATCTTGAGGCATTGCGCGTCGGTGTAAGTGTCGCCAGGCTTCACGCCCTTGGTTTCGCCAGCACAGACCGTCCAGACACCACCCAGCTTGTCGTAATAGGCCTTGTTTTCGACGCCTTCCCACGGAACAGTGAGGTAGGCTGCGGTCATTGCAACAAGGCCGAGTCCGGACGCCAACACGCCCTTTGCACGTTTACTTTTCATCGGAGGAATCCTTTTGGGAAATGATGCGCGCCAGAAACGCCGCGATCGTCACGACGAATATCAAGAGGCGAAACCATCGGTCTGGGATGAGTGATGTGTCGGCCAAATAGGGCAACACGGCTTCGAGGCCGGTCAGGATGCCGGCAACGATCAAAAGGCGGATGCTCCACGCATAGCGAAGCACCCACCTCCAGTCGGAGACGAGTTTCATGGAAGACTCTTATGTTCTGCATCGGAAAACACACGGCGATCGGGGCTATCGGTGCGCCCGCGACATTCTGCCTGCGCAAGTTGTACGCCTACGGTGATATCACCCCTTTATACGCGGGGGTGCAGACATGAACCTATTTGATCTTGAATTGCGCGAAGTTCAGTTATTCATTGCAGCAGCAACAGCCATTTTCATTGCGGGGTATCTTGCTTGGCGTTTGCCGCGCTAGTTGACCCGCCTAAGGTAAAGCCGCCTCACGGTCGGTGCGTCGGTCGACCTTGGCTCGGAGGGGTCAACTATCAATCTGTCCCAGACGACAGAGCATCAAGCCGACGCTTTTGGTCGAGCACAATGGTGGTCAATTCCTGTACCGCTGCCGCGAGGTCTGCTGTAATGCGCGAATAATCGACCTTTTGATACACGTCTGTTATGCCCGTTTCGGTCCAGGTCGCGCCTTCGGGGCATTGCGTTTCCTTGATATTTTCAGCGACGATATTGCCATCTTCGTCTTTGGCATCACCAACGATAGCTGTCTCGTCCTTCACTCCCGAAACCGCATGTGGTGCAGCTTGTTGAAGCTCATGAGCTAAGAAGCCGTGCACAAAATCGCCGTTACCGTCTATCCATTTATGACGCACCGGACGGAAGGCCATGACGCGGAGCAACGCTGGGCCGAGCTCCTCGAAATCTTCCTCGCCAATGCTGAAAGTCACCAACGGCTCGACATCGTATTTCAATCGGTAATCCGACGATGTGAGGAATTGCACCCCGTTTGCTCCATCGCCACGAATGCCGCCTGAAAGGCCATAACCGCCCTTGTAGAAACCCATCAGGTACATGTTGGCGTCATTGTAGTAGAGCATCGCAGCGGAATGTGACCCAACAACTGCCTGCGCCTGAATTGCGGGGGAACCCGTCTCGGGTGTACTAGTCGGCATGGCGGCGCCAACATATACCTTTCCCGTCGTCTTCAGATTGCCCGTTATTCCGGTGTCGCCAGCACGATTGATGGGGGTAAATCCAAGCGAGGTAACAGCAGGCGTTGTGCTTGCAAGCATTGTTCGAGCTTGCGAAGTGAGGTCAGCGAGAGCCGCCGTATTTGTTCCCGTGAAGTAGGGAAATTTATCCGCAGCGCCAGCAAGAGCCAGCAGAGCTATAGCAGCCGCTGTAATATCAGACTGAGTTAATTCCCCCGATGCATCGGTCTTCAAAATTTTGTTCGCCGCCAGCGTCAGAGCCGCCAGCTTGCCAAGGCTTCCGTTCGGGTCTTGGACGCCCATCTGACCTTTATCAATAAGCTCATACTCACCCGTAGGCCCACCGACTGGCACCTTCCCTTCCTCGACGCCGAGTTCAGCCAAGTTCATCAAAACACCATTGCCGAGCAGTTCGATAATGGTTGCGGCTTGCGTCGATACCCGCGATCCATCGCCAAGCTGTCTGGCGCGGTATGGCCCGTCAACAATGTCGATGCCGGTCCACGGCTCTGTGAGCGTCAACTCGGTATCGCTATCGACACTGGCTATGACCGCCGTCAGGTTCTGGATTTGTAGGGTGTCGCCTTCCCGAAACCGCGTTACCTCGAACAGCGTGCCGGTTCCCGTAACGGTCACTGACCCATTGGCGAGCGAAATCGTTCCCGACATGTAGTCGGACAAAACAGCCATAGATTTTTCTCCTGAGATCAGTTCGGCGTTATGCCAAAAATGTAGTACCGGACGCCCTGAATACGGGCACCGTAATCAAGGCGCGTCCAGTCACCAGCTTGGCTGAAAGCATCAGACCAACCGCTATCTGGCGAACAGAAGAAATCGACATAGGTGTCGTTCACTTCGGCCAGCATGGAAATGTTGGAAACGTCTACCCCGCGCTCGGCACGATAGATCGGCGTCGTCACGCAGTTCGGGAACACGGTTGAATATTTCAGGTAAGGCACGAAACCAGCATTGTTGAAGTTCAGCCGATAGGTTCTCGCGCCCTTATATACCGCGTCTCCTGCCGACGAGTTGCCAAAGCTCGATATCGGGATAAAGCCCTGTGCGATGATCTGGAATTGTGGATAGCGGCTGTCGAATAAGATATCGTTCGGACGGCTTGCCGGGTCACTCGTGCCGGGTTTCTTGATTTGCACATAGTCACGCAA
>NZ_JABXGB010000150.1:0-232 GCF_022627935.1 Ochrobactrum sp. C6C9
CTCCACGACGATCGAGAACAGCAGCGAGCCGATCAGCACCCCGAGCAGCCGGAACGGCAAGGTGATGGTGCCGACGATCAGGCCCTGGCGCTGGTTCTGCTCCCGTTGTGCAGTCGAGGCGGCGTCCTTCATGGCGAGGCCTTGTTGCCGGTGTCCTCGTCGGTGGCAATGGCCACCGCGGGAGGTTCGGCCGCAGCGGCGTCATCCAGCAGGTCGTCGGGCAGGCCCGTGT
>NZ_JABXGB010000151.1:0-230 GCF_022627935.1 Ochrobactrum sp. C6C9
CCTCGATCGGGTGCGACGGCGGTCGAGGGGTACCCGACGGAACCGGCTCCGGGTGCGACGGACGGCGGCGGCGCGATGTTCGTCGGACCGCGGTCGGTGTTCGAGGCGGCGGGCTTCACCGAGGTGTCGCACCCGACACCGCGTCGCTGGGTCTACCGGAAGGACTGCTGACGACCAGGCCCGTGTCCGCTCAGACGGTCGCGGCGGCAGACGCCCAGCCGACCCGCATC
>NZ_JABXGB010000152.1:0-224 GCF_022627935.1 Ochrobactrum sp. C6C9
GGAACATTGCGGCATCCAAATGGTCGATACTCTGACAATCGTGACGCCGTCACCGCTGGAATCGAACGCGTGCGCGAAGTACGAAAGGCGATCGGTTCCGATATCAGGCTTATGCTTGATTTCGGTGGCGGCATTTCTATCGCAGACACCATGCGGTTTTGTGAGCGTATCAAAGAATATGATATCGAGTTTGTGGAGGAAATCACCGATCCCGGCGACCTCGG
>NZ_JABXGB010000153.1:0-224 GCF_022627935.1 Ochrobactrum sp. C6C9
GGAACATTGCGGCATCCAAATGGTCGATACTCTGACAATCGTGACGCCGTCACCGCTGGAATCGAACGCGTGCGCGACGTACGAAAGGCGATCGGTTCCGATATCAGGCTTATGCTTGATTTCGGTGGCGGCATTTCTATCGCAGATACCATGCGGTTTTGTGAGCGTATCAAAGAATATGATATCGAGTTTGTGGAGGAAATCACCGATCCCGGCGACCTCGG
>NZ_JABXGB010000154.1:0-221 GCF_022627935.1 Ochrobactrum sp. C6C9
TGCGGTGATCGACTTCTCTTTCATCCATGACCGGGTTGCCGGGCTTTATTGCCCCGACAACGGCCGTCCTCCGCTCGTTCCGACCTTGATGTTCAAGGCGCTGTTCATTGACTACCTGTTCGGCGTGCGCTCGGAGCGTCAGCGGGTGCGCGAGATCGAGGTCAATGTCGCCTATCGCTGGTTCCTGCGCCTGAAGCTGAGCGATGCGGTGTTCGACGCCT
>NZ_JABXGB010000155.1:0-219 GCF_022627935.1 Ochrobactrum sp. C6C9
CAGCTGTTGGGACGCCGCCCATTCTTCGATCTTGGCAGAAAGCCGTATATTCAGCTGCACACGTGTTTGAGGCCAGCTATCTTTAAACTTCTTTAGCGCCTGGGGCATGAAACTTATCCCAAGGGCGGGCATTACAGCCGCGGTTATACGGCTGGTTTCACCTTCGGCAACAGTTGCCGCAAAATTTCGCAAAGAATCGAGAGATGTATACGCTCTATC
>NZ_JABXGB010000156.1:0-204 GCF_022627935.1 Ochrobactrum sp. C6C9
CTTCAGTTGTTTCCGATCTCGAAGGTCCTTTGCCAAAGGCACTGAGCTATCAAAGTTGCGCTTGTGCCGTTGGTACTTCAGCGGGAGTCGACCCGATCCAAGACGCTTCAAGAGCGAAAGCCCAATGTCCAGGTGCCATCCACGCAGATCATCCGCTTCGTATAAAGGAAAGCACATTTTGAAAGGCTTGCATCGCATTGGTTG
>NZ_JABXGB010000157.1:0-203 GCF_022627935.1 Ochrobactrum sp. C6C9
ATCCATTATCCGTGCCGAAGCAGGCATTTCCTTCAAGAAGGTCGGTCTTATTCTCATTTCTCAAAATACGTCTCCCACGGCTTGGAAGACTTGTCGTGCGGGTTGTGCGCCTTGCCGCCATAAAGGCGGATGAATTCTTGCTGGCCTTCCTCGGTCTGGAACATGGCCGTGCTGAAATCTTTCTTATCGTGATACACACCGGA
>NZ_JABXGB010000015.1:0-116342 GCF_022627935.1 Ochrobactrum sp. C6C9
GGCAAGGCCTGCAACCAGCGGCGCTTCCGGTCCGACGATGACCAGATCGATGGCCTTATCCTTGGCGAAGGCAATCACGGCCTTATGGTCGCTGACATCGATATCGACCAGTTCGGCGGCTTCCGCGATGCCAGGATTGCCCGGCGCGCAATAGAGTTTTGTTAGTGACGGAGAAGCGGACAGTTTCCAGGCCAGAGCGTGCTCGCGACCACCCGAACCGATCAACAGAACTTTCATGCCTTGCTCCCTACGTCTGAGATAAGTAAACACTTACTGACTTCGGCTCTCTATTGCCCCTGCTTGTTCCGGGCAAGGCCAAAGCGCCAGATTCCGACGAAAAATGCCGGAACGGGTCTATTTTTTAGAAACGGAATCGATCATGCAGCAGTCGAAAACAGGCTCAAGTATCCAGTCCCGCGACGAACGCGGACGGGTGAAAGATGCACCATCGGGCCATTGGGTCTATAAGTTGTTGCCGCAGTCGCTGTGGCCCTATGCGCAGCTTGCGCGCTGGGATCGCCCGATTGGCTGGCAGCTTCTGTTGTGGCCGTGCTGGTGGTCGGCGGCACTGGTGGCGGGTGCCGGTGCGCAGCCCGGTGACGGTGCCTGGTCGGTCATGCCGTCGATCTGGCACCTGTTCCTGTTTCTGGTTGGCGCCATCGCCATGCGCGGCGCGGGCTGCACCTATAATGATCTGGTCGATCAGGATATCGACGATCAGGTGGACCGTACCCGTTCACGCCCGCTGCCTGCCGGGCAGGTGACACGCGGTCAGGCCAAAGCCTTTCTCGTCCTGCAAGCGCTGGTCGGGCTTGTCGTGGTGCTGCAATTCAACTGGTTTTCGATTGCGCTCGGCATTTTCTCGCTTTTGATCGTCGCTGCCTATCCCTTCATGAAACGCATTACCGACTGGCCGCAATTTGTGCTGGGTCTCGCCTTTTCATGGGGCGCGCTGATGGGTTGGGCTGCGGTCGAAGGATCGCTCTCATTGCCACCGGCGCTGCTCTATATCGGCGCGATCCTGTGGACCATCGGTTATGACACGATTTACGCCCATCAGGACAAGGAAGACGACGCGCTGGTCGGCGTGCGTTCCACGGCGCGCCTGTTCGGGAAGCACACCAAGACCGCACTGATGATCCTTTATGGCGGCGCTATCGGTTTCTTTGCCGCCGCTTTTGCGGTGGCGCAGGTGCCGATGCCGGCGCTGGCCGGATTGCTGGCCGCTGGCGTACATCTCTACCGCCAGATTATCGTGCTCGATATCGACAACCCCGACCAGTGCCTGAAACTGTTCAAGTCGAACAATATCGTCGGCTGGCTGATCTTCCTCGGCCTCGTTTTCGGCAGCCTCTGGGTGGCGATCAAGCCGATTGTGTAATTGAGGGGCAGGCGTAAACGCGCGACCCTCATCCTGAGCTTGTCGAAGGGCCGCCCCTTCGAGGCTTCGCTACGCTCCGCACCTCAAGGTGAGGGCGGGGCGTAGCAGCTTTTCTTTATCTTACGGATAAAGCCGGTCCTTGTTCCAGTCCCCTTCCGGCACGGGACGGGTAAACAAGACGCGGTCGTGCAGGCGGAACGGGCGGTCGTGCCAGAACTCGATTGAGACCGGGCGAATACGGAAGCCCGACCAGTGTGGCGGGCGTGGAATGTCGCCGATGGCATATTTCGCGGTATATTCCGCCACCGATTTTTCCAGCGCGAAGCGGCTTTCCAGCGGGCGCGACTGTTTTGAGGCCCATGCGCCGATACGGCTGCCGCGTGGACGCGAGGCGTAATAAGCGTCGGCTTCGGCATCGCTGACTTTCTCAACCGGCCCACGCACGCGCACCTGACGGCGCAGCGTCTTCCAGTGGAAGCACATGGCAGCCTTTTCAGCAGACAGGATTTCCTGCCCCTTGGTGCTTTCGTAATTGGTGTAGAAGACAAAGCCGTGTTCGTCGAAATCCTTCAGCAGCACCATGCGCACATTGGGCAGCCCATCGGGATCGACGGTGGCAAGCGCTACGGCATTGGGATCGTTCGGTTCAGTTTTGCCCGCATCGGCCAGCCACTCCGCAAAAAGCTTGAAGGGCTGGGAAGACAGGGTGAAATCGTCGCTTGAGCTGGTCATTTCCACTATTCTCGAATGATTGTGGTGATAGGCGGGGTCGGAACGGGAATCCCGACCTGAAAAACTGGCGCGAGCTTCCTCCATAAAACGCGTCTTGTCCACCTCCTGGACAGGGACGGGGGGCGGGGTTGAATGCATATGCCGCATCACAAGAATGGGCGTGGATTTTTCTGCCCGTCGGCTGAGGAAACCCACAGAGTTGCTGTTGTGCATTGGTATGGTTTTGTTTACCTTGCCAGCTCATCGCTTGTTAACCCACCACCGCCATAATCGCTGCATCCATAGCGTGTAAAATTGAGGACGTAGCGTTTGGCTGCTGGAACTGTCTGTCACCAGAAACATATCCGCTCTGCCGTTGATTTTGCTGCGGCCCTGCGCAATGCCGTGATCGGCATGACGCTGTTTTCGCTGGCCGGTTGTGCCATGGGTGGCGTCAGCATCGACAAGGCCGTTCCTGATTCGACCACCATCACCGGTTCGGTGCAGCAGCCGACCGTGCCGGATTCCAGTACGCTTTCCGATCAGTCAACAGTCAAGAACGTGGTTTCCGCTTTAAACTTCACGCAATGGGGTAAGAAGCCGGTGCCGTGGACCAATCCGGATACTGGCAGCCAGGGCACGATCACGACCGTTGCCGAGAGCAACAAGAACGATCAGCTCTGCCGTGAATTCGAAACCTCACGCGAAGCTTTTGACGGCGTTTCCATCTATCGCGGTGAAACCTGCATGCAGCGCGGCGGCCAGTGGACGGTCACGGCCTTCGCGCCAATCTGAGAGCCTGTTCCAAAAGTCGTCCTGTGTGGCTGCAAATGGCAATCTTCTCCGTTCCGGTGCTCACGTACGAATAGTACGCTCCGCTCCGGTACTCGAAAATCACCATTTTCGCACACACATGCCGCTTTTTGATTCAGTCTTTGACAATATGCGCAGTCTGACGTCCGTACAGACTGGAACTTTTCTTGCCTGATGCGCATATTAGGCTCAATTGAGTCTTACCACTGACTTCACAGTCATTTTCCTGAATGAGGAACTATATGCGCGATCCCTATAGCGTGCTGGGCGTCGCCAAAACGGCGAAGCCCGAAGAAATAAAATCGGCCTTTCGCAAGCTGGCCAAAAAGCACCATCCGGATCAGAACCAGGATGATCCAAAGGCGCAGGAGCGCTTTGCGGAAGTTAATCAGGCCTATGAAATCGTCGGCGACAAGGATAAGCGCGGTCAGTTCGACCGTGGCGAGATCGATGCCGAAGGCAAGCCCTTGTTTCAGGGTTTCCAGGGCGGCGGTGGTTTCGGCGGTGCACATGGCGATCCGTTTGCGGGCTTCCGCCAGGGCGGCGGCAATAGCCATTTCGAATTCCGTTCCGGTCCCGGCGGTCAGGGCGGCGGCTTCAGCGGCGCAGAAGACATTCTGAACGATTTGTTCGGCGGTGCTTTTGGCGGCGGCGGACGGCAGCGTGGCCGCGCGGGCGGCAGTGCCAAGGGCCAAGATCTGTCCGCATCCATCGACGTGACCCTGTCGCAAGCGGCAGGCGCGGAGAAGGTCGAGGCGATTTTCCCGAATGGCAAGCATCTCAACATCAAGCTGCCGAAATATGTCGAGGATGGCCAGACCATCCGCTTGAAAGGGCAAGGCGAGCCGCTGATGGGCGGAACGCCCGGCGATGCGCTTGTGACGATCCGCTTCAAGCCGCATCCGCGTTTCCGTCTTGAAGGGCGCGACGTGCATGTGGATTTGCCGGTCAATCTCAGCGTTGCAGCCCTTGGCGGCAAGGAAGAGGTCGAGACGCTTGATGGGCGTATTGCGGTGAAGGTTCCCGCCTGGTCGAGTTCGGATCGGGTGCTGCGCCTGAAGGAAAAGGGCCTGCCGCTGAAAGCGGGCGGGCGCGGCGACCTTTATGTTCATATCCGCATCATGCTGCCGGAGGGCGGTGACAAGGAACTGGAAGAATTCCTTCAGAAGCGCCGCGAAGGCTGATATTGTTCTCCCGAAGCGAAAAATCGCTTTGGGAGGCAATAAGGCCACACAATAAGAATTGATGCGATTCTGATCGATTGAATTGCTTTTCAATCGATCAGAACTGTTTTTTCTGTGGTCACGCGGGCCAAAATGCGGGCCGGGTGTTGTAGCTTTGCGGCAGTAAAGTGACAATGCCCGGCTTTTTCGCTGCAATTGCTTGAAGGTGATGCAAGCCTGTGCGATAGGGCAACAAGTTTATAGTTTTTCAATGAGGACCCTTAATGACCGCACAGTCTGGTTTGTTGCAGGGCAAGCGTGGATTGATTCTGGGCGTGGCCAACAACCGCTCCATCGCCTGGGGCATTGCCAAGGCCGCCCGCGATGCCGGCGCAGAACTCGCATTCACCTATCAGGGCGATGCATTGAAGAAGCGCGTCGAGCCGCTTGCCGAAGAACTTGGCGCTTTTGTTGCCGGTCATTGCGACGTGGCGGATGCCGCGAGCATCGACGCTGTTTTTGACGCGCTTGAGAAGAAGTGGGGCAAGATCGACTTTCTGGTGCACGCCATCGGTTTCTCCGACAAGGACGAACTGACCGGCCGCTACCTCGATACGTCGGAAGCCAATTTCACCAATACGATGCTGATTTCGGTCTATTCGTTGACGGCAGTTGCCCGCCGCGCGGAAAAGCTGATGGCTGATGGCGGGTCGATCCTGACGCTGACCTATTACGGCGCCGAGAAGGTCATGCCGAATTACAACGTCATGGGCGTTGCCAAGGCTGCACTCGAAGCAAGCGTAAAGTATCTCGCCGTCGATCTCGGCCCGCAGAACATCCGCGTCAACGCGATTTCGGCAGGCCCGATCAAGACGCTGGCCGCTTCGGGCATCGGCGATTTCCGCTATATTCTCAAGTGGAACGAGTACAATGCGCCGCTGCGCCGTACCGTGACCATCGAGGAAGTGGGCGATGTCGGCCTCTACTTCCTCTCCGACCTGTCGCGTTCGGTGACGGGTGAAGTGCACCACGCCGATAGCGGTTACCACGTCATCGGTATGAAGGCGGTGGACGCGCCGGACATTTCAGTCGTCAAGGACTGATACGATCCTTTTGAAATCCCGAAAAGTTGAGACGCTTTTCGGGATTTTTCTTTGTCTTTCCCGGACCGGGAAAGTTATCCCTAATTTCGAGAAGAACAGCCGGAACGGCTTCGACAGCTGTTTTCGACTGGCAACGCTTTAGAGGTAAGGCTTTGGCCCGGGAGATCATCTACTTTTCGCGTCACGGCGAAACAGACTGGAATGTTTCGCAGCGCATTCAGGGGCAGCTGGATATCGACATCAACGCCCATGGACGCACCCAGGCTGATCGCAACGGCGATATGCTGAAATCGCTGATCGGCGACGGCGCGGGCTTCGATTTCGTGGCAAGCCCGCTGCGCCGCACGCGCGAAACGATGGAACGCATCCGGTTGCGCATGGGTCTTGACCCTTATGATTTCCGCACCGATCCGCAGTTGATGGAAGTGAATTTCGGCGACTGGCAGGGCTTCATGATGGAAGATATCGCCAGGGAGCGGAATGATCTGGTGGAAGCGCGCGCCCGCGACAAGTGGAATTTCGTGCCGCCGGGCACGACTGCGGAAAGCTATATGAGCCTGTCGCAGCGCATTGGCCGCTGGGTGGAGGCCGTGGAATGGCCAACCGTTTGCGTCACGCATGGCGGCTGCATTCGCACATTGTTTTATCTCTATGGTGATCTCGACGGCCATGAGGCCGCCAATCTCTCCATCCCGCAGGACAAGATTCTGAAGTTCGAAAACGGCAAGCTGGAGTGGGTTTGATCTGTAAAGTTACCCGAGAATAAAATCGGGTATTTTCTTGCGTTCATACAGTTATAATTGACGACAAAATAAATAAATTTGATAATTATTTAGTACGACATATCGGTCGTTATCTTTATATTTCTTGCGGTAAAACGGAAGGGATATCCTGTGTTATTGATTTGATTTCAAAATTTATATTTGGAGATTTTTCGAATGCCGGAATTGCTGTTGAAAAATGGTGTACCTGCGCGCGTTGAACTTGGATTCGATGTAGATCCTTTGGATGCGGCAAGAGATATACTGGCCTTTTTTGCAGGCTTCGTTCCTGTCGTCGGGTCTCTGTTAAAGACGCTCGTGAAGACCTTCTGGCCAAAAGACGCGCCGGATGTCTGGGCCCAGATCAAGCAGGAGGTTCAGACGCTCGTTGGTGAAGAGATCGACCAGAGCCAGTGGGGTGTATTGCAGGGTAAAATTGCCGAATGCGGCGATAAGGTCAGAAGCTTTTCCGAGGTGCTCAACGCGGGAGACAAGGAACAAGCTCAAAAATTATATAACACCTACACAGCATATTTTATAGGATTGGAAAAAAACTTTGAACTGAAAGGCCATAGATATGAGTATTTCTTTTCTCCGGCCTATTGTGCTTTAGTCAATATTATCATCGCATTTCGATTGGAAGTTATTCACAACGGAGCTAAAGTTTCCATTAGCGATGGGAATATCGAGTATGAAAAAAGAGCTCTCAGAGACCTGATAGATTGTTCAAAGAAATACATTTCTTCCGTAAAAATAAAGCATGATGATTATATAAAAAAATCATTAGAAACTGGAGGAAGTGCTGATTATTATAACTCCTTATTTAAAGTAAATCATTTTTTCCAGGCCGGTGCGATCGTATATTTGCAGATATGGAATATTGAAGCTTTTCTGGAGAAAAAAGATATTGAGGTTGATCTGGCTTTGCCCGGCCTCATTATCCAAATCCCATGGTCCGACGGTGGGGACAATATGAAGGGACCGGCGATATGTCAGTCCATCACCCCGGCATTGAAAGACAACAAGATAAAATCCGTTACTTTGGGGGAAAGTGCCGAAAGCGATACCTATCATGTGCGGCCGACAGGTCTCATGGTCTGCTATGAAAACCATAAGGATCAAATGGGTTATTTCGGACGACCGAGAGATATGCAGGTTCGTGAAAAAGTGCTCGATTGTTCAACGACCAAATGGGACCATCTCAGCAAGATCAGCGGTAACAGCAGTGGTTTCGTAGATCTGTTGGAGTTGACGACCAACGAAGGAAAATCAGTCACAATCGGTCATAACAGGTCTGGCCCGATGAATACCGCCAGTCTGGAACTCAAGTGGCCGTACCGCGTCGGCAAGATTTACGTTCCTGATGATGACGTCGGCTATCGTTACCGTCATTCCGGGCATCAAATGGGTGCGGCGGGTTTTGGCATTGTCTATGATAATGATCTGGCTAGAGAAACTGCGAAGCGCCTTGTGAGCTATTTCTCGAAAATCGATTAACGCAAGCTATTCGCGACTGCGGACTTATTGTCATAATAGCCCGCAGTCACTTTAAGGCAGTTTTTGGTCTGCGGCTTACGGCGCTTCCTGAATGTCGGTGATGAAGCGGGTATTATCCACCATATCGTAGATGATGATGACCTTCATGCCCTTGTTGATGGCGCTGTAATCGAATTCGCCCGGCAGTTTGTAAGTCTTACCGTCATCGAGTGAAAGCGTTTCGCTATCCTTGTTGATGGACGTGATCTTGCCTTCGGCATCGTCGGCCATGGCGACTGTCGAAAACAGCGAGGCGAGAATGAGGATCAATCCGACCAGATACTGCATGGTTTTCCGTTCCTTTGCCCGCTCTTTCGCCCGGTTTCATTGTCGTGAAGCAAGACTTCACCGAATCGACACGACGTCGCCATTTGTTTATTAGCGACTTGCTCTTTGTTGCCCTCAATCTAGCGTGTCGAATGTGTCAAAAAAAATACCGGAACGGGATGATCCGAAGGAAATTTCGGGTCGGCGGTGGCCATGATTTGACCGATCCCGAAAAGCTCAATAAAACGCCCGGTGAAGTAGCTGGTATCCTGCCCGTCAGGGTTCGCCTCCGGGGTCATTTTAGTCAGGCGTCGCGCATGTCTCATAATAGTTTTGGTCATCTGTTCCGCGTAACCACCTGGGGCGAAAGCCACGGTCTGGCGCTGGGTTGCGTCGTGGATGGGTGCCCGCCCGGCATCACCTTCACCGAAGCTGAAATTCAGTCCTATCTCGACAAGCGCAAGCCGGGTCAGTCCAAATATACCACCCAGCGTCGCGAGCCGGATCAGGTGCGCGTGCTATCCGGCGTTCTTCTCGGCGAAGACGGCGTGACCATGACCTCCACCGGCACACCCATCTCAATGATGATCGAAAACACCGATCAGCGCTCCAAGGATTATGGCGAGATCGCCCGCCAGTACCGTCCGGGGCATGCCGATTACACCTATGACGTCAAATATGGCATTCGCGATTATCGTGGCGGGGGCCGCTCGTCGGCGCGGGAAACGGCGGCCCGTGTGGCGGCTGGCGCCATTGCGCGCAAGATCGTGCCGGGCCTTGAAGTCAAGGGCGCGCTGGTCGCCATGGGCGTACACGGCATCGACCGCCGCCGCTGGAACTGGTCGGAAGTGGACAACAATCCTTTCTTCTCGCCGGATGCCGGGTCGGTCGAATTGTTCGCGGATTATCTCGACGGCATTCGCAAGAGCGGATCGTCGGTCGGCGCGGTGATCGAGATCGTGGCCGAGGGCGTGCCCGCCGGTATAGGCGCGCCGATCTATGGCAAGCTCGATCAGGATATTGCCAGCCTGCTGATGTCGATCAACGCCGTGAAGGGTGTCGAAATCGGCAATGGTTTTGAAGCTGCGCGCCTGACCGGCGAAGAAAATGCCGATGAAATGCGGATGGGCAATGACGGCACGCCGCTGTTCCTGTCCAACCATGCCGGCGGCATTTTAGGGGGCATCGCCACCGGCGCGCCGGTGGTGGCGCGCTTTGCGGTCAAGCCGACGTCTTCCATTTTGACGCCGCGCCGCTCCATCGACAAGGACGGCAAGGAAGTGGACGTGATGACCAAGGGACGTCACGATCCATGCGTGGGCATCCGCGCCGTGCCGATTGGCGAGGCGATGGTCGCTTGCGCCATTGCGGATCATTATCTGCGTCACCGCGGCCAGACTGGCCGCGTCTGATAAAACGGGGCCAGACCGGACGGATTTAACAGAGGTGTATGTCGATGAGCTATAATCAGAAGCAGGTTGTGGATGCATTGCGCGCTTTCGAGCGCGGCGAAATCGTCGTCGTCATGGACGATGATGGCCGCGAGAACGAAGGCGACCTGATCGTTGCCGCCGTGCATTGCACGCCGGAAAAGATGGCCTTCATCGTGCGCCACACATCGGGCATCGTCTGCACGCCGATGCCACGTGAGGAAGCGAAGCGCCTCAATCTCGCGCCGATGGTCGCCGAGAATGAATCCGCCCACACCACCGCTTTCACGGTCACGGTTGATTATCGCCATGGTACGACCACCGGTATTTCGGCCGAAGACCGCACGCTGACGGCGCGCAATCTGGCGAACCCGAATGCAGGTGCGGATGATTTTGTGCGTCCCGGTCATATTTTCCCGCTGATCGCGCGCGAAGGCGGCGTTTTGATGCGCTCGGGCCACACCGAAGCTGCCGTCGATCTTTGCAAGCTCGCCAATCTGCCGCCCATCGGCGTCATCTGCGAACTGGTCAATGATGACGGCTCGGTCATGCGCGGCCCCGATGTGACCGCTTTCGCCGAAAAACATTCGCTGCACCGCGTGACGGTGGCAGACCTCATCGCCTATCGTCAGCGCAAGGAAACGCTGGTCAAGCGTGTCGGCGATGCGGCGATCAAGACCTGCGCTGGCAATGCCCACGCCTACACTTACGAACTGCCATGGGAGCCGATGCAGCATGTGGCGGTGGTGTTCGGCGATATTCGCGATGGGGAGGAAGTGCCGGTGCGCCTGCATCGCGAAGACGTGCTGAACGACGTGTTCGGCAAGGGCGGCAGCAATCTCGACGCGATCATGGAGCGCATGGGCAAGGAAGGCCGGGGCGTTCTGGTCTATCTGCGTGAAGGTTCGGTCGGTGTTCGCGCCGATCATCACGATGCGCGCGCCCGCGATAATCTGCCAGGCGAGCATGAAAGCCATGCGGAAGCCCGCGCCCGTGAAGAAGAATGGCGGCAGATCGGCCTTGGCGCGCAGATCCTCAAAGATCTGGGCATCACCTCCATCGTGCTGCTGGCCTCGCGCGAGCGTCACTATGTCGGCCTCGAAGGTTTCGGCATCGGCATTGCCCGCACCGAGATTATCTGAAGACTCACGTAACATCCCGAACAGATCGGATTGCGATGCTAATTTCGATTGGCGTCGCGATTTTATTTTTGTAATTATCTATAACAATTCGATATTTAATGAATTCCTTGTTAATATTTAAAGTAGCTATGTATTGATACTGTAAACAACTCCAGTTATGCCAGATAAGTTATTTTTTTATCATGAAGCCCTAAAATAGTTATAATTTAATATTGAGGTGATAATATGGATGGTTATGGCTTAGAGATCGATGATTTGCCGCTTGGAATTCTAATTATGGATTCATACGATACAAAAAAGGTTAAAGGTTCTCTTACAAATAATGGGGCTGGGTTTAAAGGGAAGGTTCTTCTTTTTGTTCACTGTCAAAAAGAATTAATTACTATTGACGAGGGGAGTAGTGTTTTATCCAACGATGATGGGAAATTTGAATTCACAGTGGAATCGAATTGGTATCAGCCAAACTTTGGCTCATCCCACGATGAGCTATATGCAACTATTGAGTGTTCTTATTCTCCTACCGGAGTTGATCCTTTCACTGTGACCAATATTAAGGTAATAGTGAAGCCAACTCCGATTTGAAAGTTCATTGATAAAAATATCATGGTCGTCATAGTCGCTTAAGCTATCAATGCTATCATACGCGCATGACGACACGGCTTTACTGGCATCCGATTTATCTGGAACATCTGACACCGTCCGGGCACCCCGAGCGCCCGGATCGCATTCGCGCGCTGATGAGCGAGCTGGAAGAGCCGGATTTCTACCGGCTCGACCGGGTCGAGGCATCGAAGGCGAGCGCAGACACGATCCTTCTCGCCCATCCGGAAGAGCATCTTGACGCGGTGCGCGCCAAAATCCCGGAGCCGGTCGAGGATGAAGAAGCGCCGCAGCCCGTCGTGAAGCTCGACGGCGACACCTATGTCAGCCCGAAAAGCATGGAGGCAGCGCTCACCGCCATCGGCGCAACGATGGGCGCGGTGGATGACGTGTTTTCAGGCGCCGCCAGCAACGGCTTTGTCGCTGCACGCCCCCCAGGCCACCATGCCGAGCGTGAGCGCGCCATGGGCTTTTGCCTGTTCAATTCGATTGCCATTGCGGCTCGTCATGCGCAGCGCCGACACGGTGCCGAGCGGGTCGCCATCATCGATTGGGACGTGCATCATGGCAACGGAACGCAGGATATTTTTCAGGACGATCCAAGCGTTCTGTTCTGCTCCACGCATCAGTTTCCGCTCTATCCCGGCACGGGCGCGAAGGATGAAACCGGCGTCGGCAATATCGTCAATGCGCCGCTATCACCCAATACGGGCAGCCGCGAATTTCGCGAAGCATTTAATAGTCGCGTATTGCCCGCTTTGGACAACTTCCGGCCAGATTTGATCCTTATTTCGGCTGGCTTCGATGCTCATTTTCGCGATCCGCTGGCCGAGATCAATCTCGACGAGGCGGACTTCGACTGGGCGACCGGCAAACTCATGGAACGGGCGGAACGCTTCTGCGATCACCGGCTCGTGAGTGTGCTGGAGGGTGGATATGATCTAGAGGGCTTGTCGCAGTCCGCATCTACGCATATTACGCGGCTGTTGAAAGGATGAATCATGGTAACCGAACCGTCCAACGCCGATATTGCGGTCATGAGCTTCGAGGATGCCCTCAAGCAGCTTGAAAAGATCGTCGACGATCTGGAGCGGGGCGATGTGCCGCTGGAAGAATCCATTCGCATCTATGAGCGCGGCGAAGCGCTGAAGAAGCATTGCGACACGCTGCTGAAATCGGCGGAAGACAAGGTCGAAAAAATCCGCATCGGCCGCGATGGTCAGCCTGTCGGCACGGAACCGCTCGACGCGGAATAGTTAGAACAGCGCCCTGAGTTGAGAGACATAGGGCGCGAGCACGCCGCTCAGCAAATAGGGGCCAAGGCCCCAGCAGAGCGTCCACCCGGCAGCGCCGATCACATTTGCAGCCAGAAAATGCAGCGGGTTCATATTCATGGAGCCCGCGACAATGCCGTTGAGCTGGCGCAACAGCACGACGAAGCGCGCCGTCGCGACCACATAAAACCCCTTGCTGTCGAACAGCTTTTCAAATTGATCGAGCCTTTCCGGCGTGAGCTTGACCAGATGGCCATAGCGCAGGATCAGCTTGCGCCCGCCGAAATGCCCGATCAGATAGCCGGTGCAATCGCCCAGCACCGCGCCGATAAACACCGCCAGCAGCACGGCTTCGATATTCAGTGTGCCATGCAGCGCCAGAAGCGAGCTTGCGATCAGCGCGCTTTCGCCGGGAAGCGGCGCGCCGAACGACTCGAAATAGACGATGACGAACAGCGCCAACGCGCCATAGGCTGTGATGTAGGGTTCGAGAAAGCTCATAAATTCAACATCTTTGCTGAGAAACCGCTGGTCCTGAAACGCAAACGGCTCCGGCGCGGACCGGAGCCGGAAACATATAAATCAAAATATCAGCCGATAGAACGTTTGCCGGTGATGGCGTGATAGGCCCAAAGCACGATGACTGCGCCGACAATGGCGATGATAAGGCTGATCGGATCGAATGCGCCGGTGACGCCGCGCCCGAACAGTGAAGATGAAAGCACGCCGCCGACGATTGCGCCGACAATACCCAATGCGATGTCAAAGAAGACGCCTTGACCGCTTTTATTAACGATTTTGCTGCCGACGAAGCCAGCAATCAGGCCGAGTATGATCCAGCTTATTACAGACATCTTATATCTCCCGAAGCGCAGATAAACATTTGTTTCGCGCTCGCGGAAAATTTTCATATTTATTGCGCAGAGGCAAGTTAATATGCTTGTCAAAACGAGAAATCGTTTTAACTTCAACTTACCGCATGCACGTCAAGCTGCATGGGATAACAGGGAGTATTGCGTCATGGGTAGTTACGACGATAACTCAAACGGTTCGCCGATCCCCGGCGGCAGTCTTGCCAAGCCAATCATGATTGCACTTGGCGCGTTGCTGGTTGGCAAGATGCTCGGCGGCAGCAAGGAAGAACCCGCACCGACGCAGGCGCAGCCGGTGCCTGACCAGTCTCAGGCTGGCGGCGGCTTGGGCGATCTTCTCGGTGGCCTGCTTGGCGGCGGCGCTGCCGGTAATGCTTCGGCTGCACCGTCTGCGGGTCAGGCTGGCGGGCTTGGTGGTGGATTGCTCGGTGGCATTCTCGGCGGGCTTGGTGGCCTGCTTGGTGGCGCTGCTGCGGGCAACGCATCGGCAGCACCTTCCGCGCCGGGTCCGCTCAGCGGTGGCCTTGGCGGCCTGCTGGAACAACTGAACCAGGCAGGTCTTGGTGAAAAGGTTGAATCTTGGGTCGGCCAGGGGCAGAACCACCCCATCGAGCCGGGCCAGCTTGGCGATGCTATTGGCCAGAAGACGCTTAGCGAAATTGCCCAGCATGCAGGCATTGACCAGCAGGAATTGCTGAACCAGCTTTCGCAGGTGTTGCCGGGTCTGGTGGACAAGCTGACCGCCAACGGTCAGGTGCCGGACACCAACGCGCTTTCCAAGCTGTTGCAGGGTCGCTAAAGCATTTCCAGCAAAAGTGCGTAGCGGTTTTGCGTAGGATAATGCGTAGGAAAAAGCTGTTTCCAGCAAAAGTGCGTAGCGCCTACGCGGGGAAATCAGTCCACTGGACTGATTTCTGATCCCGCTTCGATGCGTAGGATAATGCGGCTCTGGAAAAGCGTGGAGCTAGCGCCATATTGATGAATGCGGACCGCACCGGCCTGCCGGTGCGGTTTTGTTTTGAACAGATTTGATCGGCTGGTTTTGCGGCTGATCCGGTTGGAAAGGATGTCTCATGAGCTTTTTCCCCTGTCCCGATCCGGTGCTTGGCGACAAGACGACAGTGGATGCGATTGAGACGCTGGTAATTCCGCGCACAAGCGACATTGGCGGGCTGGAAGTGCGCCGCGCACTGCCGACCGTTCGCCGCAGGCTGGTGGGGCCGTTCATCTTCTTCGACCGCATGGGGCCGGCAGTGCTGCGCGATGGCGATGCGCTCGACGTGCGCCCGCATCCGCATATCGGCCTTTCGACGGTGACCTATCTGTTTGACGGTCACATCCGTCACCGCGACAGTCTCGGCACGGAAATGGTGGTGCGCCCCGGCGATGTGAACCTCATGACGGCGGGGCGCGGCATTGTGCATTCGGAGCGCTCGCCCGAAGAAGAACGCAATGGGCCGCTCTCGATTTCCGGCGTGCAGACATGGCTGGCGCTGCCCGACGCGCTGGAAGAAATCGACCCGCATTTCTATCATACCAATGCGCCCGATCTGCCGTTGATGACGGATCCCGAATTTGACGGTCGCCTGATCATAGGTTCGATGCATGGGCTGAAATCGCCGGTCATCCAGCATGCCGATACGCTTTATGCCGATATCCGCATCAAGCCGCATGGCCGTTTTCCCATCCCGCCGACAGCGGAAGAACGCGCGATCTATACGCTGAGCGGCAATGTGGGCATTGGCGGCGAAGTGTTTCCGCCCGACCGGCTTCTGGCCTTCCGCCCCGGTGACGATATCGTCGTGCAGGCCGGGCCTGAAGGCGCGCATATCATGCTTTTCGGCGGTGCGGCGCTTGGCTCGAAACGTTACATCTGGTGGAATTTCGTTTCATCCTCCAAGGAGCGCATCGAGCAGGCCAAGGAAGAATGGCGCACAGGTCGTTTCGATATCGTGCCGGGCGACGAACAGGATTTCATACCTTTGCCTGAATGATAGCCTTATCGTGCTAGCTTGGGCATATTGGCCCAGATCGGCCTGTGCTTCTTGATCTGGCCGCGATGCTGCTATACCGACGACCAATCCAGATAATCCCAAAGACAGGTTGTTTCGATGTCCCGACCCAACACCCCGTTGCTCGACAAGGCGCCGACCCCGGATCGCCTGCGCGCATTGCCGGAGCAGGACCTGCCGCAACTGACGGCAGAACTGCGCGCCGAGCTGATCGACGCCGTGTCCACCACGGGCGGACATCTGGGCGCGGGGCTGGGCGTGGTCGAGCTGACGGTCGCGCTGCACCATGTTTTCGATACGCCGCATGACCGCATCATCTGGGATGTTGGCCATCAGGCCTATCCGCACAAGATCCTGACCGGTCGTCGCGACCGCATCCGCACGCTGCGGCAGGAAGGCGGCTTGTCCGGTTTTACCAAGCGTTCCGAGAGCGAATATGATCCATTCGGCGCGGCGCATTCCTCGACGTCGATTTCCGCCGGTCTCGGCATGGCGGTGGCCAGCGATCTTTCCGGCGAAAAGCGCAATGTCATTGCCGTCATCGGCGATGGCTCCATGTCGGCGGGCATGGCCTATGAAGCGATGAACAATGCCGGTGCGCTGGATGCGCGGCTGATCGTGATCCTCAACGACAACGACATGTCGATTGCGCCGCCGACCGGCGCGATGAGCGCCTATCTGGCGCGCCTCGTTTCGGGCCGCACCTATCGCAGCGTCCGCGAAGCCGCCAAGCAGGTAGCGCAGAAACTGCCGAAATTCCTTCAGGACAAGGCGCGCAAGTCGGAAGAATATGCCCGCGCATTCTTCACCGGCGGCACGCTGTTCGAAGAGCTGGGCTTCTATTATGTCGGGCCTATCGACGGGCATAATCTCGACCATCTTCTGCCCGTGCTGAAAAATGTTCGTGACACGCAAAAAGGCCCGGTGCTGATCCATGTGGTGACGCAGAAGGGCAAGGGCTACGCGCCTGCGGAGGCTGCTGCCGACAAATATCATGGCGTCAACAAGTTCGATGTCATCACCGGCAAGCAGGCGAAGCCGCCCGCAAATGCGCCGAGCTATACCAAGATTTTCGGCACGAGCCTGATCGAGGAAGCGCGTCACGACGACAAGATCGTGGCCATCACCGCCGCCATGCCGACCGGCACCGGGCTTGATCTCTTCGGTGAAGTTTTTCCGCAGCGCACCTTCGATGTGGGCATTGCCGAACAGCACGCCGTCACATTTGCAGCTGGTCTCGCCAGCGAGGGCTTCAAGCCGTTCTGCGCTATTTACTCGACCTTCCTGCAGCGTGGTTACGATCAGGTCGTGCATGATGTGTCGATCCAGAACCTTCCGGTTCGCTTCCCCATCGATCGCGCCGGTCTGGTGGGTGCCGATGGTGCCACTCATGCAGGCTCCTTCGATACGGGTTTCCTCGCGGCTCTGCCGGGGTTTGTCGTTATGGCGGCTTCCGACGAGGCTGAACTGCGCCATATGGTGCGCACTGCCGCCGAATATGACGAAAGCCCGATTTCCTTCCGCTATCCGCGCGGCGACGGCGTTGGCGTCGATCTGCCGGAGCGCGGCTCGGTGCTGGAAATCGGCAAGGGCCGCATCGTGCGCGAAGGCACCAAAGTGGCGCTGCTATCCTTCGGGACGCGGTTGCAGGAATGCCTTGCCGCCGCCGATGAACTGGGCGCTGCCGGACTTTCGACGACAGTTGCTGATGCGCGCTTTGCCAAGCCGCTCGATCACGATCTCATCCGTCGTCTCGCCCGTGAGCATGAAGTGCTGGTGACGGTCGAAGAGGGTGCGGTAGGCGGCTTTGCCTCGCATGTGCTGCAATTCCTCGCCACCGATGGTTTGCTGGATCGTGGCCTCAAGGTTCGTGCGCTGACGCTGCCCGATCTATATCAGGATCACGGCAAGCCGGATGCGATGTATGCCAGCGCCGGTCTCGACCGTGCCGGTATCGTGCATACGGTCTTTTCGGCGCTTGGCCGCGAAGATATCGCGACACCGTTCCGTGCCTGATTTCAGGGCGCGCCTTGATCAGTTGCTGGTGGAACGCGGATTGTTCGCCACGCGCTCGCGCGCTCGCGATGCGATCCAGCGCGGCACGGTCAAGGTGGATGGCAAAGCCGTCACCAAGCCGGGCCAGACGGTTGCCCACAACGCGGCGATCACGGTGGACGATCCGGCCAGCGCCTATGTCTCGCGCGCGGCGCTCAAGCTGATTGCGGCGCTCGATCATTTCGATCTCGATGTGAAGGGGCGCACCGCGCTCGATATCGGTGCATCGACTGGTGGTTTTACACAGGTGCTTCTGGAACGCGGCGCAAGTCATGTCATCGCCATCGATGTCGGCCACGATCAGTTGCATGACAGCCTGCGCGCCGACGCTCGCGTCACCAACAAGGAAGGCGTCAACGCCCGCGCGCTGGAATTGGCCCATCTCGACGGACGCGATATTGATTGCGTTGTTTCGGATGTCAGTTTCATCTCGCTGAAGCTGGCTTTGCCCCCGGCATTGGCCTTTGCGCAAAAAGATGCTATCTGCGCGCTTCTCGTAAAGCCGCAATTCGAGGCAGGACGTGAAGCCATCGGCAAGGGCGGCATTTTGCGCCACCCGGCAGACGGCGAACGCATCGCAGAAGAACTCAAACTCTGGCTTGAGACGCAGCCCGGCTGGCGCGCGCTCGGTCTTTGCCCGTCACCCATTGAAGGCGGCGATGGCAATCGTGAATATCTCTTGGCAGGAAAGAAGGACCGATGACGACGCAGTTAACAATCCGCTCGATTGGTGCGGGCGGCGATGGCGTCGCCAATCTTCCCGATGGTCAGATTTATGTGCCTTTCACCCTGCCGGGCGAAGTGGCCAATGTGGCGCGCGACAAGAACCGCGCGACACTGATGGCCTTGCTGGAAGCCTCGCCAGAACGGCAGGACCCGGCCTGCGAGCATTTCGAAGCCTGCGGCGGTTGTGCGCTGCAACACTGGCAGGACGAACCCTATCGCCTTTGGAAGCGCGAACTGGTGGTCTCGGCCCTGAAGGGCAGGGGCATCGACGTAGAGGTTGAACCGCTGGTGGCTTGCGCGCCGCATACGCGCCGCCGGGCCGTTTTTGCGGTGCGCAAGACCGAGAAGGGCGTTCTGCTCGGCTTCAATCGCCATCTCAGCCACGAAATTATCGATATTGTCGAATGCCCGGTCACCGTGCCGGAAATCATCGCGCGCCTCGACGATCTGCGCGATGTCGGCGCTTTGCTGGCGCCGGGTTCCAAGCCGTTCAAGCTGGCGGCAACACTGACGGCATCCGGCCTCGATCTGGCGGCAAGCGGCTGCGGTGTGCTGGATGACGACCAGCGCCGCGCCCTGACCGCGCTGGTCATCAAGAAAGGCTTTGCGCGTCTTTCGCACGAGGGCGAAATCATCGTCGAGCCGAAAAAGCCACTGATCCATTTCGGCAAGGTTCCGGTTCCGGTGCCGCCCGGCTGCTTCCTGCAAGCGACGGCTGAAGCCGAGGAAACCATGACGGCGTTGGTGCTGAACCATGTCGGCAAGGCGAAGCGCGTCGCTGATCTCTTCTGCGGCGTCGGCACGTTTGCACTGAGAATCGCAGAGAAAAGCGCTGTGCATGCGGTGGAAAGCGATGCGGCTGCTCTGGCGGCGCTCGACCGTGGCGTGCGCCATGTGCAGGGCTTGAAGCCTGTCTCGGTCGAACGGCGCGATCTGTTCCGCCGTCCGCTGATGCCGAAGGAATTGCTGCCGTACAACGCCGTTGTCTTCGATCCGCCGCGCGCGGGTGCCGAAGAACAGGCGCAGGAACTGGCTAAGTCCAAGGTGGAAAGGGTGGTTGCCGTGTCGTGTAACCCGGTGACGCTCGCCCGCGATCTCGCCATTCTGCTGAAGGGCGGCTATCGCATCCAGCGCGTCACGCCCATCGACCAGTTCCTGTGGTCGCCGCATGTGGAAGCGGTGGCGACGCTGGTGAAGAAATAAGGGAGTAGGGGAGTAAGGGAATAGGGGAATATGTTCTGGGGAAGAGCGTGGGTTTGCGCGAAGCAAACATACTGCCCTACTCCCCTATTCCCTTACTCCCCTAACCTCACATCTTTTCGATGATTTCGGGATCGCCTTCGCGCGGCTTGCCATTGGCGGCGATGATGGCCGGCACAATGTCTTCCGCCCGGTCGATGACCAGCGGCTGCACCTGATGGGCGGTATGGAGAAACCCTTCCGCGCGCATGTGGTCGAGCAGCGACAGCATGGGCTGCCAGAAATTGTTGATATTGGCGAAGACCATCGGCTTGCGGTGCTTGCCGAGCTGTCCCCATGTCATCATCTCGACGATTTCCTCGACCGTGCCGATGCCACCGGGCAGTGTGACGAATGCATCTGATTTCTGAAACATCAGGTGCTTGCGCTCGTGCATATCGTCAACGACGATCAGTTCGGTCAGCTGTTCCGCCTTTTCGAGGCTTGCTTCCTTGTCGAGCAGGAAAGTCGGGATGATGCCGGTGACTTCGCCGCCAGCTTCCATCACGCCCTGCGACACCGCGCCCATGATGCCGCGTGTGCCGCCGCCATAGACAAGGCGCAGACCATGCTCGGCAATCGAGCGGCCAAGCGCCAGTCCCGCTTCGCGATAGATGGGGTTCTGGCCCATGGAAGAGCCGCAATAAACGCAAATGGATCGAATCTCAGACATAGTGCTTTTTTGGGCTTTTGATGCGTAAGCGTCAAGTCGGGCGTCACGCCGCAGTGGCGCAAAAACCGTTCATGTCCTGTACATTCAGGGCCGGTATTCTAAGTCTTATTTTGCAAATCAAATCGGAGTGAATTTGAAAATGTTGTCACCCATGAAATTGTCCGTCGCACTTTTTGCACTGTCTCTGACCACCTCGGTGGCATCGGCTGCTGAAATTACCATCAAACTGCCGGACGATACGGCGGTGACGACCAATTCCGTCCTTTATAAATGCGGCGAAAAGGACGTGTCCGTCACCTATTACAATGCCGGTGATATTTCGCTGGCCGAGCTTGAGCTGGATGATGAAACCGTCGTCGCTTCCAACGTCATTTCTGGCTCAGGCGCGAAATATGCCGGTGGGGTTTATGTCTGGTGGACCAAGGGCCCGGAGGCTAGTCTCTACAATCTTATGGACGACCCGGAGCAGGAAAAGCCTACAAGCTGTGCAGAACAATAAGCAAGCTAAGAAAAACCCTCGTAGCTTTCTCTAATTCGGTGCAGATTTGTTGTGGGGGGAAGCCAAAAGCTATAAACCCGTTCTAGAGAGCATTTCCAGCAAAAGTGCGAAGCGGTTTTGCGTTGGATAATGCGACAGGGGAAGAAGTTAGCATTTCCAGCAAAAGTGCGAAGCGGTTTGTGTTGGATGATGCGCAGAAAAAAATAGATAGCGCGGTTCCAAAGTCTCCGTTTTAACCGGAAACGCGCAAGTCTCTTGCGTGGGTTTCGAAACGAAATGCAGAAGAACAGCTTTGGATTGCTCGGCGCTGGCGTGATGGCGGTTATTGTCGGGCTCGGTCTTTATTGGAACGCGAAAAAGACAGAGCCAGATACGCCGAAGGCCGGCGTTTCCGCGCCCGCCGCTTCCGGCGGCGAACAACAGGCAGCACAGCCGCAAACGCCCCAGACGGAAACACCCCCAGCGCAATCCGCTGCGGCTGCGCCAAAGGCCGATAAGCCGACCACCCCTGCCGAACAGGCTGCCGTTGAACCGGAACAGCAACACCAGACGCCGATCTTCGACGTCTTGCGCGTAGAACCGGACGGTTCCGTGGTGATTGCAGGCAAGGCCATGCCGAATTCGGACGTCGAAGTCGTGGCTGGCGCCAGTGTTCTCGGCAAGGCCAAGGCAGGCCCCAATGGCGATTTCGTCGTGGTGCTGGACGATCCTTTGAAGCCGGGCGATCATCAGCTGGTGTTGCGCGCCTCGGGGCAGGACAAGGTTGCCACTTCCGCCCAAACCGCCATTGTCTCCGTGCCGGATTCAAAAAGCGGACAGGTTCTGGCGCTGGTTGAAGAGCCGGGCGCAGCAAGCCGCCTGATCACCAAGCCCGAAGCGGCTCCCGCGCAGCCCGCCGACAGCGCCTCCGGCCCGTCGAATGGCGCGGCTACAGCGCCGACACCGGGCGAAAGTTCGCAGGCCAAGCCTGCGGAGGAACTTCCGATTGCCATCGAAGCGGTGGAAATCGAAGGAGACGCCATCTTCGTGGCAGGCAACGCCAAGGGCGGAAACCGCGTGATCGTCCATGCCAACGATATTCTGATCGGCTCCAGCGCCGTTTCGCCGGAAGGCCGTTTCCTCGTGCAGAGCACGCAGCCGCTGGCTGTTGCCGATTACATCATTCGCGCCGATCTTCTCGACAATGCCAATCGTATCGTCGCAACTGCGCGTGTGCCGTTCCGTCGCGAGGCTGGCGCGAATATTTCGGCGGTCGCCCCCGCCGCCAGCGGCGCTGCGCCCGCGGAAGCCGGTGCCGAGGACAAGGCCGCGCTGCAAAAGGTCGATGGTTCGGTGATCATCCGCCGCGGCGATAATCTGTGGACGATTTCCAAGCGCGCTTATGGCAAGGGCACACGCTACACGACGATCTATCTGGCCAATCGCGAGCAGATCAGGAATCCGGACCTCATCTGGCCGGGGCAGGTGTTCCACATGCCCAAAGAGCCACTGGGCGATGAGGAAGTGAAGCGCCAGAGGCAGGAACGTCAAAACTGACCAGTCTTCGTTCTACCACGACAGTTGCATTCTTCGTGATGCCGGTCTGCAACGAGCAATTTCCTGTGCTCCGGTGCTCACGTACCCAAAAGTACGCTCCGCTCCGGTGCTCGAAAATCACTCGTTTCGCCACGGCCTGACGAATTTGCAACTGTCGTGCTACTTAACAATCACGATAGCTTGTTTTTACATTCACGGCGTTTTTTGGAAAAGACGCCGTGAAATCTTGTGCTTTAAGGTATAATCGTTTATCGTCGATATACGATGAAGATTTCCATGAATGATCAGCCCGCAGCCGATCTCGGCACGATGGCGAAAGGCGACGAGGATGCTGCGCGGATCTATGCCGCGCTGGGGCATCCGGTGCGTATCGCCATCTTACGGCAGCTGATCCTTGAGGACGCCTGCTGCTGCAAGGACATTGTCGGCAGGCTGGATCTCGCCCAATCCACTGTTTCGCAGCATTTGAAGGTTCTCGTGACCGCAAGGCTGATCGACTATCGACCCGAACGCCAGTCTTCGCGCTACAGCGTCAACTGGCAGCAAATCAATGCCATTCGCACCCACCTTGCCGCATTCGCCGGTGGTTGTTGCACGTTATGATCTGACCCGAAAGAACGCCTGATGAGCTCCTCCAAAACGGTTTCTGCCGAATCCGGCGAAACATTCAAGACCCTGCGCAATCTCTGGCCCTATATGTGGCCCGAGGGCAGGCCGGACCTGCGCATGCGCGTGGTGTGGGCGACGTTCTATCTGGTCATTTCGAAGATCGTACTCATTCTCGTTCCCTATTTCTTCAAATGGGCGACGAATGCGCTGAACGGGCAGCTGCAAGCGCCGGGCTATGTGCCGCTCTTCCTGACCGGCGCGGTCATGCTGGTGGTGGCCTATAACGGATCGAGGGTCGTGCAGGCCGGTCTCAACCAGCTGCGTGACGCGCTGTTTGCCAGTGTCGGCCAATATGCTGTGCGTCAGCTCGCCTATCGGACGTTCGTGCACATGCACCAGCTTTCGCTGCGCTTTCATCTGGAGCGGCGCACGGGCGGCCTGTCACGCGTGATCGAGCGCGGCACGAAGGGCATCGAAACCATCGTCCGCTTCACCATTCTCAACACGCTGCCGACCATTCTGGAATTTGCAATGACGGCGGTGATCTTCGCCGTCTCCTACGGCATTTCCTATCTGGTCGTCGTCGCGGCGACGGTGTGGCTCTATACGTGGTTCACCATCAAGGCGAGCGATTGGCGCATTAACATCCGTCGCGAGATGAATGATTCCGATACGGACGCCAACACCAAGGCTATCGACTCCCTGCTGAACTTCGAGACCGTGAAATATTTTGGCAATGAGGCGATGGAGGCCAAGCGTTTCGATAGCTCCATGGCGCGTTATGAAAAGGCTGCGACCCAGACCTGGACCTCACTCGGCTGGCTGAACTTCGGTCAGGCGGTGATCTTCGGTGTCGGCATGGCGATCGTCATGGTGATGTCGGCGCTGGAAGTGCGCGCCGGAACGCAATCCATCGGCGATTTCGTGTTCATCAATGCGCTGTTGATGCAGCTTTCCATTCCGCTCAACTTCATCGGCTTCATCTATCGCGAAATCCGTCAGGGTCTGACCGATATCGAACAGATGTTCGACCTGCTCGACGTAAAGCAGGAAGTGAGTGACAAGCCGGATGCCAAGCCGGTGCAGGTCGACAAGGGCGCAATCCGCTTCGATGACGTGCATTTTGCCTATGATTCCAACCGTCCAATCCTCAAGGGCATCAGTTTTGAAGTTCCGGCAGGCAAGACGGTGGCGATTGTCGGGCCTTCGGGCGCGGGCAAGTCCACGATTTCGCGGCTGCTGTTCCGCTTCTACGATATCCAGTCGGGCTCGGTGACGATTGACGGTCAGGATGTTCGCGACGTGACGCAGGAAAGCCTGCGTAAGGTTATCGGCATGGTGCCGCAGGATACGGTGCTGTTCAACGACACCATCGCTTATAATATCCGCTATGGCCGCACCGATGCGACCGAGGAAGAGGTGGAGAAGGCAGCCGAAATGGCGCAGATCTCCCGTTTCATCCAGCATCTGCCGGACGGCTATAAGTCCATGGTCGGCGAACGCGGCCTGAAGCTTTCAGGCGGCGAAAAGCAGCGCGTGGCGATTGCGCGCACGATCCTGAAAGCACCGCCGATCCTGATCCTCGATGAAGCGACCTCGGCGCTGGACACGGCGACCGAGCAGGAAATCCAGTCGGCGCTGGATATCGTCAGCCGTGGCCGCACGACGCTGGTTATCGCGCACCGCCTTTCAACGGTGATCGGTGCTGATGAAATCATCGTGCTGAAGGATGGCTTGATCGCCGAGCGCGGCACGCATCGCCAGCTTCTGAAGCACAAAGGCCTTTATGCTTCGATGTGGGATCGTCAGCGTGAGGCTGACGAGGCCGAAGAACGCCTGCGTCAGGTGCGCGAAAGCGACGATATGGGCGTGGTTGTGCGCGGAACGCCTGCGGCGGAGTGATCACGCCACCTGACAGTCGTGCATAAATTGCGAAATGCATTTTGAGATTCTGGAAGGGATGCGCTACACACGGCGAAACGCGAGGAACAAGCGATGAGCCTGACTGACACTATCCGCAACACTTTCGTGCCGATTCACCGGGAAGGCTATCCGTTTATAGCGGGCTTTTTCGTGGTTTCGCTGATCCTTGGCTGGTTGTGGGACCCGCTGTTCTGGATCGGCATGGTGCTGACGGTTTGGTGTATTTATTTCTATCGCGATCCCGAACGCGTGACACCGATGGACGACGATCTCGTCATCAGCCCGGCTGACGGCAAGGTATCCTTCGTCGGCCCGGCCATTCCGCCTGCGGAGCTTGATCTCGGTTACGAGCCGCTGACGCGCGTTTCCGTGTTCATGAATGTTTTTTCCGTGCACATCAACCGCTCGCCGGTTCGTGGTCAGATCGTTAAGGTCGAGCATCGCCCGGGCAAGTTCCTCAATGCCGAACTCGACAAGGCCAGCACCGAAAACGAACGCAACAGCGTTCTGATCGAGAGCCCGCATGGCAAGGTCGGCGTGGTGCAGATCGCTGGTCTGGTGGCGCGCCGCATCGTGTGCTGGTCCAATCAGGATGACGATCTGTCGGTCGGAGAACGTTTTGGCCTTATCCGCTTCGGTTCCCGCGTGGATGTCTATCTGCCCGCTGATGCGACTGTGCGCGTTGCCGTCGGTCAGACGGCTGTTGCTGGTGAAACGGTGCTTGCCGATTATGGCAGCAACCGTAGCGAACCCGTCGTCCGGATTGCGTAGCCGATGGGAACACCTTTTCCGCCTTTCGAGCCCAATGGCCGCGTGGAGTCATCCCGCGGCCCAAAGCTGTCGCAGATACCGCTGCGTATTGTTATTCCGAACCTCATTACGGTTTTGGCCATTTGCGCTGGTCTGACCGGTATTCGTCTTGCTTTCGAAAACCGCTTCGAGCTGGCCGTCGCTATGGTGCTGGTTGCGGCATTTCTCGACGGCATCGACGGACGTGTCGCGCGCATGATGAAAGGCTCGTCGAAATTCGGCGAGCAGATGGATTCATTGGCCGATATCGTCAATTTCGGCGTTGCGCCCGCGCTGGTGCTTTATGCTTTCATGCTGGATCAGGCGCGTTCCTTCGGCTGGATCGCCGGTCTTCTCTATGCGATTGCCTGCTGCCTTCGTCTTGCGCGCTTCAATGTGATGCTGGAAGACCCGAACCGGCCTGCATGGCAGAGCAATTATTTCATCGGCGTGCCTGCGCCCGCAGGCGCCATGCTGGTGCTGCTGCCGGTCTATCTCGGTTTTCTCGGCCTGACGCCATCGCGCGGGCTGGCCTTCGGCGTCGCCATCTATACGGTAGCCATCGCGTTCCTGCTGGTGAGCCGCCTGCCGGTTTATAATGGCAAATCAGCGGGCAGCCTCGTGCGCCGCGATATCGTCATGCCGCTGATCCTCTGCGTGGTGGTCTATGTGGCGTTCCTGATGAGCTTCACATGGCAGACGCTGAGCCTGACAGCTCTCGCCTATCTGGCGTTCCTGCCGTTCAGCCTTGCCGCGTGGAACCGCCGCGAGGCTGCGGATCGGGCAGCGGCGGAAGAAACCGCGACCGAGAGCGAGGAAGAAAAGTCGTCGGCGTCAGAAGAAAACTGACGGCAGCTTTTCCAGAATGAACGCAACGCGCTCCTCAACCGAAGTTTTCGGCAGGAGCGCGATTTCATATCCGAACCGGCGATAGGTTGTTTCCATCGCCGTGAAGGTGCACACAGCCTCGTCGAAATCCTGCTTGCGCTCGGCATCTTGCCCAAAAATATCCGGCCATGGCGGGGCGAGAAACACTGTTTTGTTATAACGAATCTGCTGTGCTGCCGCTTCCATATGCGGCGGTACGGGCAAGTTGCAAAGCGAAAGATAGCCGATCACATCCGGCACGCCACGATCAAAGAAGACCGGCCCTGTTTGGTCTTGCGCCAAGCGGTATGAGCGTATTTCCCACGATAACATGAGCTCGGCGAAGAGAGCGCGGTCGCCCCAGGGCAGGGCCGTGCCGCCAATGGCAACCTGATCCTGAATGATGGCGCGTCCGGCCTCCACGGTGCGGGCGTAGCCGTGCTGTTCGAGTGCGTCGATCAGCGTGCTCTTGCCCGATCCGGGGCCGCCGCTGATGACGTGAAATCGGGCTTGGTTGTCAGCCATTCTGTTCTCCAGACAAATGAAGTGAGTTGCGGCGTGCGAAAGCGCATGCCGGTGACGATGGATTTCTTTGGGAGGGGAGAGGGAAAAAGCCCGCTAAAAAAGGCCGAAGACAAGGCAGCGAGGGGGCAAGTATTTGTAAAATAACGCTGGCCTTGCTAATTGGCAAGGCCAGCCAAATAGTATTAGGACGGCATGTGATAGTCGAGGAAGCGGTCCTGCCGCACGTCGAACAGCTTGCCCGTGACATTGAGCGCCGGATCGGCAAGCTTCACGATTTTTTCGGCCACTTCCTGCGGTGTCGGCAGGGTGTCCGGGTCTTCGCCGGGCATCGCTTGCGCGCGCATGGCGGTGCGGGTTGCGCCGGGATTGACCGAGTTGATGTTCAGCGCCATCTGCCTGGTCTCTTCGGCCCAGCTGCGGGCCATGACCTCGACAGCCGCCTTGGAGGCCGCATAAGGCCCCCAGAAGGCGCGGCAGCTATGCGCAACGCCGGATGAAAGCAGAATGGCGCGCCCGGCATCGGAAAGACGCAGCAGCGGATCGGTAGAGCGGATCAGCCGCCAAACGCTCGTCACGTTGACATTCATGACCTTCTCGAAGGTCTTCGCTTCCACATGGCCGATCGGCGAGATCGTGCCCAGCACGCCCGCATTGGCGACCATGATATCCAGCTTGCCCCAGCGCTCGTGGATCGAGCCGCCAAGGCGGTCGATGGCTTCCATATCGGTGATGTCGAGCGGCACCAAAGTCGCGTTGCCGCCGAGCTTGCGAATGTCGTCGTCCAGCTCTTCAAGGCCGCCGACAGTGCGCGCCACGGCGATCACATGCGCGCCGCGCTTTGCCAGTTCCAGCGAAAGAAAATAGCCAATGCCGCGCGATGCGCCCGTTACCAAGGCCAGCCGGCCCGTAAGGTCGATTGTCATTCCGTCCCCAATGACTTTTATGAAGAGATTAGAGCGGCCCGGAGGCCGCCCGTTCGCGAATATGCGTCAGCCGTTGCTCGCAAGCAGCGACAGCGTGTGGATGTTGCTTTCGCCTTCCTGATCGAGAAGGCGGGTCGGGTAGTCACCCGTGAAATAGTGATCCGTGAAGGCAGGCGCCTTCGGATCACGAACCTTGCCGCCGACAGCCTTGTAGAGACCGTCGATGGACAGGAAGGCCAGCGAATCCGCACCGATGTAACGGCACATGGATTCCAGATCTTCATGCTGATTGGCCAGAAGCTTGTCGGCATGCGGTGTATCGATGCCGTAGAAATCCGGATGATAGATCATCGGGCTTGCCACGCGAATATGCACTTCCTTCGCACCCGCATCGCGCATCATCTGCACGATCTTGACCGAAGTGGTGCCGCGCACGATGGAATCATCCACCAGCACAACACGCTTGCCTTCGATCATGGCGCGATTGGCCGAATGCTTCAGCTTCACGCCCAGGGCGCGAATCTGCTGCGTCGGCTCAATGAAGGTACGGCCCACATAATGATTGCGGATGATGCCATATTCGAATGGAATGCCGCTTGCCTGCGCAAAGCCGAGCGCCGCAGGCGTACCGCCATCGGGCACCGGCACGATGACATCCGCTTCGACACCGGCTTCACCAGCAAGTTCGATGCCCATGTTCTTGCGCGCCACGTAGACGCTGCGTCCGCCGACGACCGAATCCGGGCGGGCGAAATAGACATATTCGAACAGGCACAGGCGTTCCGGCTGCGGGTTTTCCGCCTTGATGGACTGGGTGGTGATCGAGCCGTCCTGCTGGATTTCGCAGACGATCACTTCGCCATTTTCGACGTCGCGAATATATTTCGCGCCAATGATGTCGAGGGCGCAGGTTTCCGAGCAGAAGATCGGCTTGCCGTCCAGTTCGCCCATGACGAGCGGACGAATGCCGATGCTGTCACGCGCAGCGATCAGCTTGGTGCGGGTCAGCGCCAGCATGGCGTAACCGCCCTCGACCTGACGGATCGCATCCACGAACCGGTCGGAAGACGAGGCGAAACGCGACCGGGCGATCATATGCAAAACGACTTCCGTATCGGAAGTCGCCTGGAAGATCGCACCCGAGGCGATGAGCTGTTTGCGCAGCGAAATGCCGTTGGTGAAATTGCCGTTATGGGCAATCGCAATGCCGCCGACTTCCAGTTCCGCGAAAAGCGGCTGCACATTGCGCAGGATCGTTTCGCCGGTGGTGGAATAGCGCACATGGCCGATGGCGCGGTCGCCGGGCAGGCGGTTCAGCGTGGCGGCGTCGGTGAAATGGTCCCCGACGAGGCCCATATGGCGTTCGGAGTGGAAGCGGCGATTGTGATAGGACACAATACCGGCGGCTTCTTGCCCGCGATGTTGAAGGGCGTGCAGACCGAGCGCTGTCAGCGCTGCGGCGTCTTCATGACCCAAAATGCCGAATACACCACACTCTTCATGCAGGGTGTCGTCATCCAGCATAAAGGAAGTCTCATCATGCGACTGTTGGAACATTGTCCGCAAGGCCTTTCGATTGCGGGTTGTTAAAAACAACATTTACATGAAAGGACGCCGTTTTGAAAGCGATCCCTTGAACCCGCGTCAGTTAAGCTGATCATATAGGCCTTTATTGGGGCCAAAAACAGATGAAACCGGCACAAGCCGGTTTCAATTTTTTAAGTCAGATTGTGATTATTGCTGTGCAGGCGCGTCATCCGGGACAGGCGCTTCTTCCTGCTCGCCAGTGGCCGGAGCATTGTTCTGCTGCGGCTTGAACTTGTCGACCATCTTTTCCGGGTCAGCCGGCAGGAGATTGCGCAACTGTTCGCCGAAGGAATCGAGCATCGGCTTCGATTTGGCGTTGGTGATCCACGCAGGCTGGTTATCCGGCACCGCCCAGTTGAAGAACAGCATGGCGACGACCATCAGAAGCACGCCGCGGGCCGCACCGAACAGGAAGCCCAGCGTGCGGTCGAGCGCGCCGATGCGGCTGTCGATGATGAAATCCGCGATCTTCATGGTGATCAGCGAAACGATGATCAGCACCACGAGGAAAACCGCAGCCATAGCGGCGATCATGGCCAGCGTGTTGTTATTGATATAGGGCTTTATGTAGGGCAGCACCGGCTTGTAGAACAGGAATGCAGCAGCGGCGGCAGCGGCCCAGGAAACCAGCGACAGCACTTCGCGGGAAAACCCGCGTACCATCGCCAGAACCGCTGATACCAGCGTTATTCCGAGTAGAATTCCATCAAGTATGGTTATCGGCATTCTGGCCTGTCCTCAGTGTTTCGCGCATGCGTTCCGGTGCGCAGGGCAGTCAAAGACGCGGAAGCTTAACATCGGAAGGTTGACAGAATCTTCCCGCGTTAAGCCCCTGAATTATTACTTCTTTCCGGCACCCGATGCTGCAATGCGCGCAACGAGGTCGGGCAGGGCGGCGGTTTCCATGAGACGGAAGCTGCGATCTTTCCAAAGTTCGCCGCTGCCGCTTGGCACCTCCGCCTGCCGGAAGCCGAGTTTCTCCGCTTCCTTCAATCTCTGTACTGCATGCGTCACCGCACGAACAGCACCGGAAAGGCTGATTTCGCCGAAATAAACACAATCTGGCGGAAGGGCAATACCGGCCATGGAGGAAACAAGCGCCGATGCAACCGCAATATCGGCAGCCGGTTCGCTGATCCGATAGCCGCCCGCGACATTCAGATAGACGTCATGCTGGCCGAAGCGAACGCCGCAATGCGATTCGAGCACTGCGAGGATCATGGCGAGACGCCCGCCATCCCAGCCCACGACCGCGCGTCGCGGCGTGCCGAGCGAGGAGGGCGCGACGAGGGCCTGAATTTCCACCAGAACCGGGCGCGTGCCTTCCATCCCGGCGAAAACCGCTGCCCCCGGCGCTTTTTCGTTGCGTTCGCCCAGAAAAAGCTCGGACGGATTGGACACTTCACGCAAGCCGCCATCGGACATTTCAAAAACGCCGATTTCGTCGGTGGGGCCAAAGCGGTTTTTCACCGTGCGCAGGATGCGGTAATGATGCCCGCCTTCGCCTTCGAAATAGAGAACGCCATCGACCATGTGTTCGACCACGCGGGGACCGGCAATCTGGCCGTCCTTGGTGACATGGCCGACGAGCACAACCGCCGCGCCGGTCTGCTTGGCGTAACGGATCATCGCCTGCGCCGAGGAGCGCACCTGTGTGACCGTGCCAGGGGCAGAATCCGCCATGTCGGTCCAAAGCGTCTGGATCGAATCGATGATGACGAGATCGGGACGTTTGCCGTCGGAAATGGTGGCGATGATGTCTTCGACATTGGTTTCGGCGGCAAGTTCCACCGCCGATGTGGCGACGCCGAGACGCTGCGCGCGCAGGCGGATCTGCGCGACCGCTTCTTCGCCTGAAACATAGACGATGCGGTGGCCGCGATTGGCAAGGGCTGCTGCCGCCTGCGTCAAAAGCGTTGACTTGCCGATGCCGGGATCGCCGCCGATCAGCAGCGCCGACCCGCGCACGAAGCCGCCGCCGGTTACACGGTCGAGTTCGCTGATGCCGGAAATAATGCGCGGGGCATCTTCAATGTCGCCGGACAGCGAGGTCAGCGCCACGGCGCGGCCCTTGCGCTTCGACAACATGGCGCCCGGACCGGAACCGATACCGCTATTGGTGCCTTCCTCGACAAGCGTGTTCCACTCGCCGCAGGAATCGCACTTGCCCGCCCAGCGCGTATGCACTGTGCCGCAATTTTGGCAGATGAACTGAATGCGCGCCTTGGCCATCAGAGACGCGCCTTTTTCGAAGAGATATTATTCATACTGTTCGGGAAGATAGGAACCCTCGGCCAGATCTGCAAATCGCGTGAATTCGGACTGGAAGGCGAGCTTGACCGTGCCGGTCGGTCCGTGGCGCTGCTTGGCGATGATGACATCGGCAGTGCCGCGCACTTTTTCAAAATGCTGCTTCCATTCTTCGTATTTCGGGTCGAACTCGTCGCGCGGTTCGAGGTTCTTGACGTAATATTCCTCGCGGAACACGAACAGCACCACGTCGGCGTCCTGCTCGATCGAGCCCGATTCACGAAGATCGGAGAGCTGCGGGCGCTTGTCGTCGCGGCTTTCCACCTGACGCGAGAGCTGGGAAAGCGCGATGATCGGAACGTTCAGTTCCTTGCCGAGCGCCTTCAGGCCGGTGGTGATTTCAGTAATTTCCTGCACGCGGTTCTGTGCCGAGGCCTTGGACGAGCCGGTCATCAGCTGCACGTAGTCGATGACCAGAACATCAAGGCCGCGCTGGCGCTTGAGGCGACGGGCGCGGGCGGCCAGCTGCGCGATGGAAATACCACCGGTCTGGTCGATATAAAGCGGGATTTTCTGCATCACCTGCGAGCAGGCGACCAGCTTTTCGAAATCGGTCTCGGTGATATCACCACGGCGGATTTTCGAGGACGACACTTCCGTCTGCTCGGAAATGATACGGGTGGCGAGCTGTTCCGCCGACATTTCGAGCGAGAAGAAGCCGACTACACCGCCATTCTTGGCTTTCACCGTTCCATCGGCCTGCTGTTCGCCCTCATAGGCATTGGCGATGTTGAAGGCGATATTGGTGGCGAGCGAGGTTTTACCCATGCCCGGACGTCCGGCGAGGATGATCAAGTCGGACGGCTGCAAGCCGCCCATCTTGCCGTCAAGCGTGTGAATGCCGGTGGAGATACCCGACAGGTGGCCATCGCGCATGAAAGCGGCATTGGCCATGTCCACTGCGGTGGTCACGGCGTCCTTGAACGGCAGGAATCCGCCATCGTAACGACCGGTTTCTGCCAGTTCGAACAGGCGGCGCTCGGCGTCCTCGATCTGCTCCTGCGGCGCGTTGTCGACCGGCGCATCATAGGCGAGATTGACCATGTCCTCGCCGATCCCGATTAGCGCGCGGCGGGTCGCCAGATCGTAGATCGCGCGGCCATAATCGGCAGCATTGATGATGGTGACGGCCTCGGTGGCAAGGCGGGTGACATATTGGAAGATCGAAAGATCGCCGACCTTGCCCTCGGGCAGAAAGGTCTTCATCGTAACCGGATTGGCCATCTTACCGACGCGGATCAGATCGGTGGTGATTTCGTAGATACGGCGATGCAGCGGCTCAAAGAAATGGGTCGGCTTCAGGAAGTCCGATATGCGGTAAAAGGCATCGTTGTTGATCAGGATTGCGCCCAGCAATGCCTGTTCCGCTTCGATATTGTGTGGTGCTTCCCGATAGAGTGCGTCCTTCTGATCGCGCACATCCTCGAGTTTGCGTACCGCCGCTTCCGCCATGATTCTTGATCCTGTCCCTGATGCTGCCAGCTAACCGTCATGTGATGCCAAACGCAACGCGGCTTCGGATGATTCCTGCTGGAAGGAATAAGCTATACCATGATTCACACTGATTCACAGTTTGCGCCTGTGCATGAGCGCTATGTTCTTGACGGGCGTTGCCGCGAATAGCAGTGGATATTACTCTGCCTCCCGATCATCAAATTCACCCTGTCCACGGTCGTGCCAGATCCCGGTGACAGGTTCTTCATGCAAAGGTTCATTCATGCGGCATCGTCTGATCGCAGCCGGGCTTTCCTGCCTTGCTTATCTCGCTTCGTTTACGGCACCGGCTACGGCTGCCGAGCCGATCAAGGTCAAGGTCTTCATCGCCGCCATGTTCGAAATCGGACAGAATAGCGGTGATCGCGCCGGTGAATTCCAGTGGTGGTATGACCGTTACTGGAAAGACGCAAAGCCCATCGAAGTGAAGGGCGCGCTGAAGCCGGTCTATTGCAACAATGACGGCGTTTGCGGCTCGGTGCTTGGCATGGGCAAGGTCAATTCCTCCTCCAGCATGCAGGCTATTCTGCTCGATCCGGCCTTCGATTTCTCGAAGAGCTATTATATTCTGTCGGGCGTCGGTGGTACGCCGCCATCGCGCGGCACCATCGGCGATGTCAGTTGGGCGACCTGGCTGGTCGATTACGATCTCGGCCATCGCTGGGCGCCGGAAGAAGGCAAGCCCGGCGAGCCGGTTTTCATGCCGCGGAAGGGTTATGAGGATTACCGGGTCTTCAAGCTGAATCCAGATCTGATCGCCGCCGCGCTTCGTCTCGATTCGAAGGTCGAACTGCTTGATTCGCAGGACGCTCAGAACTATCGCATGCGTTATCCCGACAAGGCCGCACAGGCCAAGCCGTCGCTCAAGACAGGCACGCATATGACCGGCGATACGTTCTTCCACGGGCCCGGCCTGTCGAAAGAGGCGCAATATATCGCGCATCTCTACGGTGCGGATGATTATCTGGTGACGGAAATGGAAGCGGCTGCAATTACGCTGGTCATTAAGCGCCAGTTCGGCACGGATCGTATCGCCAGCCTGCGCGGCTCGGTGAACTTCGATCAGGGCAACCCGAACGAAACCACCTTGCAGCATCTTGATCCAGCGCCGGGTCAGACGGCAGGCGGTTTTGCGGAGACGGTGCAGAATATCTATCTCGTCGGTTCGCCGCTGGTCGATGATATCGTTACCGGTTGGGACAAGTGGGAAACCGGAGTGCCGAAGGCCGACTAAAACAAGGATGAGTGCCGAAGGTCGAGTGAAAATGCAAAAGGGCTGCCGGAGACGGCAGCCCTTTTTGTGAACCGGTGCTCGCCGGATCAGGCGTTCGCGCTCTTCTTGACGGCGCGGGCCTCGCTATTGGCTCCCTTCGGAGCGCTGTCGAGCCGCTTGAGCCGCTTTTCTTCCGCTTCGATATAGTTGCGCGTCAGCGGAACGGATTCCTGCCGGTGCGCGATCTGGATGTGGAACACCATCATGTTCTGCCAGCGGAAGGCGCTTTCCGATGCGGCCAGATAAAACTCCCACATGCGGCAGAAGCGTTCGTCGTAAAGCGCCTTGGCGCGTTCGCGATTGGCCATGAAGGCCTCACGCCAGGCTTTCAGCGTTTCCGCATAATGCAGCCGCAGGATTTCGATGTCGGTGACATAGAGCCCGGCCTTTTCGATATGCGGCAGCACTTCCGACAAAGCAGGAATGTAACCGCCCGGGAAGATATATTTGCGGATGAACGGATTGGTCGCGCCCGGTCCATCGGCACGCCCGATGGCATGCAGCATGAACACACCATCCGGCTTCATCAGTCGCGCCACATGCTGGAAATATTCCGCGAAATGGCCGACACCGACATGCTCGAACATGCCGACCGAAACCAGCCGGTCGAACTTGTCTTCGATATTGCGATAGTCGGTCAGCTCGAACTTGGCGCGGTCGGAAAGTCCTTCATCGGCGGCGCGCTGGTTGGCGATGCCGTGCTGTTCTTCCGAAAGGGTCACGCCGGTCACATTGGCCTTGAGATGGCGGGCGAGATAAAGCCCCATGCCGCCCCAGCCGCAGCCGATATCGAGCACCTTGTCGCCTTCCTTCACCAGCATTTTCGCGGCGATATGGCGCTTTTTTGCAAGTTGCGCTTCGGCAAGCGTTGCATTCGGTGTTTCGAAATAGGCGCAGGAATACTGCTTGTCCGGGTCGAGAAACAGGTCGTAAAGCTCGCCGGAAAGGTCGTAGTGACTTTTGATATTGTTGGACGAGCGCGCAATCGTGTTCATCTGCTGGAAGCGGCGGAACAGGATGCGCAGTTTGGCCAGCGCCTTCATCCACGGTTCTGTCGCGGCGGTCGGCCCGGTGTTTTCGAACACGATTTGAAGCAGCGTGTAGATATCGCCGTCCAGAAAGTCGATCTCGCCGTCCATAAAACATTCGGCGAGCTTCAGTTCGGGGTCGAGCGCTACGGCGCGCTCGGCGTGCTTTGTCTTGAAGTGTATATGAACCGGCACCCCGGTCTTGTCGCCATACTGCGAACGCGCACCACTAGAATCGGTGACCGTCAGGTCTCCGGTTTTAATCATATGCGAAAGAACAGTACGCATCATTCCATACATCGGCCCCATCTCCTTTTATGGAGTGAGACAGGCGTAGCATCCATGCGGTTGCATGGCAGGCGGCTTGTGTATCCTCTTCTCGAGCCACACTGTCATCAGATTTTCAGGCAGTTTCCGTAAGGTCTACCGGCCCTGGGAACGCTGTCTTAAGCAACGCGGACGTTTCCGTCTGCACCCTCTCCAATACATTACCATGGAGAAGAATAGGCAGTTTTCCCGTTCTGGAAAGAGAAAATGCCCGGCGGAGGCCGCCGGGCATGATCATTTAAAGTTTACCACCATTGGAACGCCTGCTGACAAAGCTGGCTTTTCCGGAGGTAAGTGTAACAATTAAGCCTGGTCTTCAGCTTCTTCGTCTTCGTCGAAGATTTCTTCCGAAAGCGGGGCTTCTTCGATGCCGTAGATGGCTTCGATCGAGGTGAGGTCTTCACCCTTTGCCTGACGTTCAGCTTCTTCGTTCGAACGAGCGATGTTGACGGTCACTTCAACCTGAACTTCCGGATGCAGCGAAATCGAAACTTCGTGCAGGCCGATCGTCTTGATCGGATGGTTCAGTTCAACCTGGTTGCGGTGCAGGGTGAAGCCGTTTGCGGTGATGATGTCGGCGATGTCGCGGGTCGAAACCGAACCGTAGAGCTGACCGGTTTCACCAGCCGAACGCACAACGATAAAGCTCTGGCCATTCAGCTTTTCAGCAACGGCGCTTGCTTCGTTCTTGCGTTCCAGGTTCTGGGCTTCGAGCTGAGCGCGCTGGCCTTCGAACTTCTTCTTATTGGCTTCGTTGGCACGAAGAGCCTTGCCCTGCGGGAGCAGGAAGTTACGGGCATAGCCGTCCTTGACCTTGACGGTTTCGCCCATCTGGCCGAGGCGGCCAATGCGTTCCAGAAGAATGACTTCCATTGGAGTTTCCTTTCGAGTGTTTAATCCGGGTTATTGTTTGTCATTGCCCGGAATTTTCGAGATCGGCGCGCCACGCGACGTATCGAAAAGTCCGAGAACCATGAAGACGAAAAGCAGAAATGCGAAAAGAATGATCGCAAAATAGGCAAACCACAGCGCCACCGGGCGCCATACCTTGCCGCGTGTGCGCATATGCATGATGGCAAGGCCCGCCATCATGAAGCCTGCGCCGAGCGAGCCGACCACGACGGTTGCCACCAGACCGGCGGCGCCCGACAGGAAAGCGACTGCAAGTGCTACTGCGAAAACGATCAGCGCCGTGCGCGGCATGCGCAGCGTTGCGGGCCAGTCGTCACGCGGACGGCGCAGGCGGCCCGACATGGCAGTCAGGCGCAGCGCCAGATAGAGATTGCCGACCAGAATGGCAAGACACGTGGCGGGCTGGATCGCCGGAAGGGCGAACATCAGCAGCGCCGACATGGTGTTGCGCATTTCATCGCTGGCGGTGAATTGCGGGTCGGCTTCGGCAACGCGGTCGATGACCGCATTGGCAAGCTCGCGCGCCATATCCGGGCCAAAACCCAGAACTGCGCCGATGATGATGAAGGAAACCGCCACCATCAGGGCGAGGCGGAAAACGATATCCGACAGCGGATACCAGACCATCACGCCTTTCGGTCCGCCCAGTTCTTCGGCGGGGCGCGCAAGGCCGGACAGATATGCACCGATGGCCGCAGGAATATAGCTCGTCAGCGCCATCAGGAGGGCCGCCATCGGAACGGCGAATACGCCGACCGCGACAGTTGCTACGGCTGCTGCGACAATACCGGCGGTGGAACCCCAGCCGAGTGCTGCAACAAAAATGGGAAGCGGTGTCAGGAAATACAGAACCATCGCCATGCCCGACTGGACAATGACGCCGGACGACATCAGTGCCGAGGCAAGCCCCGCCAATATGCCGACACCAACTATGGTTCCATTGAATTTCATCAGTTTCGCTGTCCTGCCCCGGTCTTGCCGGCTCGTGCAGTTAGAGGCAAATGCCCCAACTTGGGTTTTCAGTACGCTCCGTTGCGCCCATCGCAAGGGAGGAAGGGGTCCGGGAGGCAATCTCTCACGAGAATGCCTCCCGAAAAAAGTCTTACTTCACAACGTAAGGCAGCAGGCCGAGGAAACGGGCGCGCTTGATCGCCTTGGCGAGTTCACGCTGCTTCTTCTGGCTGACAGCCGTAATACGGGAAGGAACGATCTTGCCGCGTTCGGAAATGTAACGCTGCAGAAGCTTGATGTCCTTGTAGTCGATCTTCGGTGCGTTTGCGCCGGAGAACGGGCACGTCTTGCGACGGCGATGGAAAGGACGGCGGGTCGGGATCTGATTGATATCAACCATGATTATGCTCCTTCACCAGCTTCGTTGTCGCGTGGGCGACGTGGGCCGCGATCACCGCGATCGCCACGATCACCGCGGTCGAAACCACCTTCACGGCGGCGCGGACGGTCATCACCATCACGCTCGCGACGGTCGTCACGGCGGGTCAGCATAGCCGACTGGCCTTCTTCGTGTTCTTCAACGCGAATGGTCATGAAGCGCAGGACGTCTTCATTGATACGCATCTGACGTTCCATTTCAGCAACGGCAGCAGCCGGAGCGTCGATGTTCAGAAGCGTATAATACGCCTTACGGTTCTTGTTGATACGGTAGGTGAGGGGACGCAGACCCCAAGCTTCAACCTTACCGACCTTGCCGCCATTAGCTTCGAGGACACCCTTGTACTGTTCGACGAGAGCGTCGACCTGCTGCTGGGAAATGTCCTGGCGGGCAAGAAGCACATGTTCATAAAGAGCCATTGGCTTTGCCTTTCTTCGTTATATCACGCCGACACCAGCGGCTAAGCCCCTGCGACTTCTCTTTTGCCGGAAACCGGTGAAGAAAGGACGCGTATTTGAGACGGTCGAGAGCGGAGACACGGGAGGCAGAAGCGCTTATGACTTCCAACGTGTTATCCGGCTTTTAACGGCAAGAAGACACGGCCCTCCGTTCAGCCCCCAGCTGGTGCCGAGCAATGAACGGGCGGCTATTACGTGTTTTTCCCCTTGTTTGCAAGCGCGATATCCCCGAAAAACCGACAAATGCTTGACTTTTCGCCCAAGGCTAAGGCACATCGCGCCAAATTGTGCATTTCATTGCAGGCATGGCGGCGAAAACGGATACCGGTTTCACCTTATATCATATGCATAGAACCAGAACGAGGCATCAATGGCGGTAGCATTTACCTTTCCCGGACAGGGCAGCCAGGCGGTAGGCATGGGCAAAGCCCTGGCCGAACAGTTCGCGGAAGCGCGCGCCGTCTTCGACGAAGTGGACGCAGCGCTTGGCGAAAAGCTGTCCGCCACCATGTTCGAAGGCCCGGAAGACGTTCTGACGCTTACCGCCAATGCCCAGCCCGCGCTGATGGCCGTGTCGATGGCCGTCCTGCGCGTCATGGAAGCGCGTGGCTTCTCGCTGAAGGAAAAGGTTTCCTATGTGGCCGGTCATTCGCTGGGCGAATATTCCGCACTTTGCGCTGCCGGCACCTTCTCGCTTGCCGATACGGCGCGCCTCCTGCGCATTCGCGGCAATGCGATGCAGAAGGCTGTTCCGGTTGGCGAAGGCGCGATGGCTGCCATCATCGGTCTGGAACATGGCGATGTGGAAGCAATCTGCACGGAAGCAAAGGCTTCCGGTTCGGTTCAGATCGCCAATGACAATGGCGGCGGCCAGCTGGTAATTTCCGGCTCCAAGGCTGCGGTCGAACTGGCGGCAAAGCTTGCTTCGGAAAAGGGCGCAAAGCGCGCCATCATGCTGCCGGTTTCCGCACCCTTCCATTCGACTCTGATGGCTCCGGCTGCTGAAGCAATGCGCGAAGCGCTGGCCAGTGTCGAGAAGCACAATCCGGTTGTCCCGCTCATCGCCAATGTGCGCGCCGCGCCGGTGACGGACGCCAGTGAAATCGCCGATCTGCTGGTTGAGCAGGTGACGGGTCAGGTGCGATGGCGCGAGACCGTGGAATGGTTTGCCGCCAATGGCGTGACCTCGCTTTATGAAGTAGGTTCGGGCAAGGTTCTGACCGGTCTGGCGCGCCGCATCTCCAAGGATGTGTCGGGCGCCGCTGTTGGTTCGGCTGAAGAAATCGAAGCAGCGCTTGCTGCTCTGGCATAAAAGCTCATTAGCTAAAAGGATCCGATATGTTTGATCTGACTGGCCGCAAGGCTCTCGTAACCGGTGCGACCGGCGGTCTGGGTGAAGCGATTGCTCGCGCTCTCCATGCACAGGGCGCTATTGTCGGCCTGCACGGTACGCGCGAAGAAAAGCTGAAGGAACTGGCCGCCGAACTCGGCGATCGTGTTTTCATCTTCCCGGCCAATCTGTCGGACCGCGAAGCCGTCAAGGCGCTCGGCCAGAAGGCGGAAGAAGAGCTGGGCGGCGTCGATATTCTGGTCAACAATGCCGGTATCACCCGTGACGGCCTGTTCGTGCGCATGAGCGATGAAGACTGGGATGCCGTTCTGAATGTCAATCTCACCTCGGTTTTCAACCTGACGCGTGAGCTGACCCATCCGATGATGCGCCGCCGCAATGGCCGCATCATCAACATCACCTCCATCGTCGGCGTGACCGGCAATCCGGGGCAGGCGAATTATTGCGCGTCGAAGGCGGGCCTCATCGGCTTCTCCAAGTCGCTGGCGCAGGAAATCGCAAGCCGCAATGTGACGGTGAACTGCATTGCGCCGGGCTTTATCGAATCGGCCATGACCGACAAGCTGAACGACAAGCAAAAAGAAGCGATCATGGCCAATATTCCCATGAAGCGCATGGGTGTTGGCGCCGATATTGCTGCTGCCGTGGTCTATCTCGCCAGCGATCAGGCCGGCTACGTGACGGGTCAGACGCTGCATGTCAATGGCGGCATGGCCATGATTTAAGTGTCTGATCCAAAAGTCGCCATGCCGGTCTGCAAATGGCAATTTCTGCGCTTCCGGTGCTCACGTACCCAAATGTACGCTGCGCTCCGGTTCTCGAAATCACCATTTTCGCCGCGGCCTGCCGCTTTTTGATTCAGACATAAACCCTCGGCGATCCCCGATTTATGGTATAAAATGCCTTAATACATGGGGCGTGACCGGAAAAGGCGCTTTGCCTTGCTCAAGAAGCATGGTAATGCGCCCATCGAGAGTTGTGGCATTTCGTAGAATTTGCCGCGATCCTGTTCCGAAAGGAATATCCACAGGATGACTGTCCGGGCGGCTTCGCTCGAAACTGGCAGTCATCTTAGAACTTGATTACAATCCTGCATGCCGCTAACCAAGGCAGAGCAACAAACAAACAGGTCGAGGTTCCGACATGAGCGATACCGCAGAGCGCGTCAAGAAAATCGTTGTTGAACATCTGGGCGTAGATGCCGACAAGGTCACGGAAGGCGCAAGCTTCATTGATGATCTCGGCGCAGACAGCCTCGACACCGTCGAGCTGGTCATGGCTTTCGAAGAAGAATTCGGCGTTGAAATTCCTGACGACGCTGCAGAAACGATCCTCACGGTCGGCGACGCTGTGAAGTTCATCGACAAGGCTTCGGCCTAATCGGGACCAGAGCTGAGGGCTGGGCTCTTCGGAACCCGGCCCTGCCTGTATTCTGAGCTCTATTCCGACATTGCCGGATGCTGCGCCTTTTTAATGAAGGTTGCCTCGCATCCGGGAATGGTCGGGAATAAAGCGTGTAGAAAATACAGTGTACAGACATGTCTGTACGGGCCGTTTCGGCATCCAAGTGAATTTGCCGGCATGCCGGTGTCGGATCGTTTCGACAGGCTCTTGCGGCAGACTCCGATTTAACGATTGGAGCATCATCCCTTTCAAAGTCAGGCCCGGACATTGCATCTGCCGGTGAAAGCCTGCGGGTCGATGCTCGTGACATAACAGTTTTAAGGGGTGGATATGAGGCGTGTCGTCATCACCGGTCTCGGTCTGGTGTCACCGCTTGCAAGCGGTGTGGAAGAGTCCTGGAAGCGGCTTCTGGCTGGCGAAAGCGGGGCTCGCCGCATCACGGAATTCGAGGTTGACGATCTGGCCTGCCAGATTGCCTGCCGCATTCCGGTTGGCGACGGCACCAACGGCACGTTCAATGCCGATCTCCACATGGAGCCCAAGGAGCAGCGCAAGGTCGATCCGTTCATCGTCTATGCCGTCGGCGCGGCCGATCAGGCACTGGATGACGCGAACTGGCATCCCGAAAGCGATGAAGATCAGGTGCGCACCGGCGTTCTGATCGGTTCCGGCATTGGCGGCATCGAAGGCATTGTCGAAGCGGGCTACACGCTGCGCGACAAGGGCCCGCGCCGCATTTCCCCGTTCTTCATTCCCGGCCGTCTGATCAACCTGGCTTCCGGCCATGTGTCGATCAAGCACAATCTGCGCGGCCCGAACCATTCGGTCGTCACCGCTTGCGCAACAGGCACGCACGCCATTGGCGATGCAGCCCGCCTGATCGCTTTCGGCGACGCCGAGGTGATGGTTGCCGGTGGCACGGAATCGCCGGTCAGCCGCATTTCGCTGGCGGGCTTTGCTGCCTGCAAGGCGCTGTCCACCAAGCGCAACGACGATCCGACCGCCGCATCGCGTCCTTATGACGATGACCGTGACGGCTTCGTCATGGGCGAAGGTGCAGGCGTTGTTGTTCTGGAAGAACTCGAACACGCGCTGGCGCGTGGCGCGAAGATCTATGCCGAAGTGATCGGCTACGGCCTTTCGGGCGATGCCTACCACATCACGGCTCCGACCGAGAGCGGCGAAGGTGCGGAGCGCTGCATGGTTGCGGCTCTCAAGCGCGCTGAAATCACGCCGGACCAGATCGACTACATCAACGCCCATGGCACATCGACCATGGCCGATACGATCGAACTGGGCGCTGTCGAGCGCGTGGTCGGCGATGCGGCTTCGAAGATTTCCATGTCCTCTACCAAGTCGTCCATCGGCCATCTTCTGGGTGCTGCCGGTGCTGCCGAAGCGATTTTCTCGACGCTGGCCATTCGCGACAATATCGCACCTGCGACGCTCAATCTCGACAATCCGGCTGTCTCGACCAAGATCGATCTGGTGCCGCACAAGGCACGCGAACGCAAGATCGACGTGGCTCTTTCGAACTCCTTCGGATTCGGTGGAACCAACGCTTCGCTGGTGTTGCGTCGCTATTCCTGACCGGCATTTCTGGCCGGACAGACCAAATCTGATAGGAATAAATAAAAACGCGGGGATTTCTCCGCGTTTTTGTCAAAATATAACCGGATGCGATATTTAAAATCGCTAATAGTGGTTAGGGTGAGCACGCTCGGATTGACGGAAGGCTTCGGCCTGAGCGGATTTGGGCATCAAGTGCGGAGAGCCGCTCGGGACAGGTCGTTGACGCCTCTTGGCGGCAAGGCCGGTCAAGGCTACAAGACCGAGGTGACGGAGTGAATTCAGAGGTACAGCCCGGGGCACAACCCGGAACCAACTCTGCTGAAGAGCAAGCCAAGGCTGGCAAGCCGGAGACGCCAACGGAAGCGCCGGCGGAAACGGCTGCGGCCACAAAGCCGTTTGTTCCCAAATCTGCGTCGGAAGCTCTGCGTCCTGAACCCGGCACGCCGCCGCCGCGCAAGCGTTCGCGCCATGCGCGCAGCCAGATCGTCGTCTTCATGAATTTCATGCTGTCGCTGGTCGTGCTCGCTTTGCTGGGCGCGTCGGCGCTGTTTTATTTCGGCAAGATGCAATTTGACTGGCAGGGCCCGCTGGCAAGCGAGACGACTTTCGTGGTCAAGCGCGGCGCGGGCATTTCCGAAGTCGCCAACAGCCTCGAAGCCCGCGATATCGTCAGCGATGGACGTATTTTCCGTTTCGGCATGCGCGCCTATGGTCACGAAAACGACCTCAAGGCCGGTGAATATGCCATTCCAGCGGGTGCAACCATGCGCGACGTGATGAATATTCTCATCAGCGGCAAGTCGATCATGTATCCGCTGACGGTGCCCGAAGGGCTGACGGTCAAGCAGATTTTCGATCGTATTTCGTCCGATCCGATTCTGGTCGGCGATATGCCGAAAGACATGCCGCCGGAAGGTTCGCTCTTCACCGACACGTTGCATTTCACGCGTGGCACCACGCGGACCGAAATCATCGACCGCATGATCGCTTCGCAAAAGAAGCTGGTTGACGATATCTGGGCGAAGCGCGGCCCCGACCTGCCGGTCAAGGACCGCAATGAATTCGTGACGCTCGCTTCCATCGTCGAGAAGGAAACGGGTATCGCGTCGGAGCGTCCGCATGTCGCTTCGGTTTTCGTCAATCGTCTGAACAAGGGCATGCGGCTGCAATCGGACCCGACGATCATCTATGGCTTGTTCGGTGGTGCGGGCAAACCGTCCGACCGTCCGATCTTCAAGTCGGATATCGAAAAGCCGACGCCCTATAACACCTATGTCATCAACGGATTGCCACCGGCGCCGATTGCCAATCCGGGCAAGGCGGCACTGGAAGCGGTCGCCAATCCACTTGCGACCGAGGATTTGTATTTCGTTGCCGATGGCACCGGCGGGCATGTCTTCTCGAAGACCTTGCAGGAACACAATGCCAATGTCCGCAAGTGGCGCAATGTCGAACAGCAGAACAGCGCCGGTGGCGCTGCTGGCAGCCAGAAGGTTGCGCAGTGACCTGACTGCCAGACATATCTGTGTGTGATTCGACAGAGCCGGTTGCTGAAAAGCGCCGGCTCTGTATGTCTAAAGGAATGCAGCATTCCGCGTATTGGAGTGCATGATTGAGTTTCGGTGCACGGGCGGCGAACTATCGCTTCCGGGCTCAGGTTGAGGGGAAGGGACGCATGGCGCTCCAGAGCATGACCGGATTTGCGCGCTATGCCGCGCAGCATGACGGCGCCAATGGCGAAGCGCGTATCGTTTGGGAAGTGCGCTCGGTCAATGGCAAGGGGCTTGATCTGCGCCTGCGTCTGCCGCAGGGGCTGGAAGCGGTCGAGCATCCGGTGCGTTCCATGCTGGCGCGTCATTTTTCCCGCGGCAATTTTCAGGCGAGCCTGAGTGTCGAACGGACCGACGAGCAGGCCAATTTCGTCATCAACCACGCCATGCTGTCCGAGGTGCTGAAACTCGGTGCCGAATTGCAGGAAAAGCACGGTCTGACACCTGCTAGCGTCGATGGTGTTCTGTCGCTGCGCGGCATGATCGATCAGGCGCAGGTCTCGGAAGACGACGATGCCCGGGCAGCACTGGAAGCAGCCGTCGTGGCAGCCTTTGAAGGCGCGCTGAAGGCCATTGCCGAGGCGCGGGCGCAGGAAGGCAAGGCGCTGTTCACGATCCTGTCGGGTCATGTCGATACGATTGGCCGTCTCACCGAAGCGGCGCGTCAGGATCCGTCGCGAAGCACGGATGCCATCAAGGCGCGGCTCGCGACGCAGGTTGCGCTGCTGCTTGACGGCCCGCGTGAACTGGATGAGGCCCGGCTTTATCAGGAAGCGGCTTTCCTTGCGACCAAGGCGGATATTCAGGAAGAGCTGGACCGGCTCGACACCCATGTCGCCTCCGCCCATAAATTGCTCGCCGATGGCGGGCCGGTCGGGCGCAAGCTCGATTTTCTTTCACAGGAATTTAATCGTGAAGCGAATACACTGTGTTCCAAATCGAACGCGGCGTCGATCACGGCCATCGGGCTGGAACTGAAAGCGGTCGTCGATCAGTTTCGCGAACAAGTACAGAATCTGGAGTAAGAGTAACATGGCCATCACTTCAGTTGAAAATGGCGTCGCGCGCAGAGGCTTGATGGTGGTGATCTCGTCGCCATCGGGCGCTGGAAAATCCACGATTGCCCGGCTGTTGCTGGAAGACAAGAAGATGGACCTTTCGCTGTCGATCAGCGTGACGACGCGCCAGCGCCGTCCGAGCGAGATCGAAGGGGTGCATTATCACTTCAAGACCATTCGCGAGTTCGAGCGTCTGCGCGACAATGACGAACTGATCGAATGGGCGGAAGTGCACGGCAATTTTTACGGCACTCTGCGCGAAACCGCCGAGATTGCACTGGCCGATGGTCAGGATATGCTGTTCGATATCGACTGGCAGGGCGCGGACCAGCTTCAGGCCAAGATGCCTGCCGATGTGGTGTCGATCTTCATCCTGCCGCCGACGATGCGCGAATTGCAGCAGCGTCTCAACCGCCGTGCGGAAGACACGCCGGAAGTCATCGAGACACGCTTGCAGAATGCCCGTTTTGAAATCCAGAAATGGGTGAAATACGACTATATTGTCATCAATGAAGACCTCGACCGCTCCTTTGCGGCGATCAAGTCGATCATTGAGGCCGAGCGCCTGCGTCGCGACCGCCGCCCCGGCCTGTTCGATTTCGTGACAGGCCTGCTCGAAGAAGAGCCGGGCATCTGAGCATTCTGCTGAACAATAAAACCGCCTTTTGAGGCGGTTTTATTTTTATGGATGCCAGACTGAAAATTGTCAGGCGAGGGCACGCTTCGCGGCGTTTCCCACATCTTCACCGCAATGCGGGGCAATTCTTCTATGCTCGCATTTCGCGAGGCGCGGCGCCATATGCGCGGCGATAATCGCGGCTGAACTGCGTCGGGCTTTCATAGCCGACAGCAAAAGCAACCGATGAAACCGGCACTGCGGTTTCGCTCAACTGGCGGCGCGCTTCCAGAAGCCGCAACGCCTTTTGATATTGCAGCGGCGTGGTGGCCATGACGGATTTGAAATGCTCGTGAAAGCTGGAAGGGCTCATTCCGGCAATATCCGCCAGCTCTTCCGTGCGGATCGGATTGTTCCAGTGCTGCTTGATATGGGTGATTGCTTTAGCGATGCGGCTTGCCGGGCTGCCCGGCTGGGCAAGCTGACGCAACATCGCGCCGTTGCGGGTCAGAAGCACGCGGAAATGCAGTTCCTTGCGGATCATCGGCTCAAGAACGCGGCGTTCCAGCGGCTTGTCGCGCAGATCGAGCAAACGCGTCATGGCATCGGTCACGCCTGCATCCGCCCTGCCGGTGGCCACGGCTTCGCTACGCGCCGCCGCGATCATCTCCGGCTCAATCTCGCCCTGAAGGGCGCGCAAAATCTCCAGATCGATCCGGCAAGCAAGGGCTATATAGGGATTATCGGGGCTGGCTTCGACAATGCGCGCACCTGTGATCAATTCGTGCGAGACGATCGCCGTCATGCCCGCATCGAAACGAACGGCCCGTTCGCCATGCAGGATTTCTTTGGCGCCCTGGAGGACCAGGCAAATCATCGGCTGATACATATCGGGCCGAATGGCCGATATGGCCGGGGAGCAGACCACGGTTACGCCGTCGATGCCGGTCGGTGCAGGATAAGGCCCCACCCCAGTTTCGCGGACAATTTCGATGCAGCGGGCTGCGAGATTTGAAGCGTGTTCGGACATGGGAAAAGCATAGCAAGCCTTTGTTTTCCGTGACACAGAAATCGGAGCCTTCGGAGGAATGGGCATGTTTCATGGAGAATGTGGCAGGCCGAACGAACGGGAAAGCGGCAATATAGAAACCAGAATTCGTTGAGCGAAAGGAAACTGACATGACGATTGCACTCATCACGGGCGGTAGCCGGGGCCTTGGCCGCAGCGCAGCGCTGCATCTGGCCAGACAGGGCGTCGGCATCGTCCTGACCTATCAGAGCAATGCGAAGGCCGCGGAAGAGGCGGTTTCTGAAATTGCAGCCGAGGGCGGCACCGCCATTGCCCTGCCGCTCGACACGGGGAAGGTGGCAAGTTTTGCTGCTTTTGCTGAAAAGTTGCAGCAGGCGCTTCAGGAAAAATGGGGCCGCACAACCTTCGACTATTTGGTGAACAATGCCGGTCATGGCGTTCACAAGCCATTTGCCGAAACCACGGAAGAAGATTTCGACGGTCTGGTGAATGTGCATCTGAAAGGCGTCTTCTTCCTGACGCAGTCCCTGCTGCCGCTGATCGAGGATGGCGGCAAGATTTTGAATGTCTCGACCGGTCTCGCGCGTTTCGCGCTGCCGGGCTATTCGGCCTATGCCACCATGAAGGGCGGCATCGAGGTTCTGACCCGCTATCTCGCCCGCGAACTTGGCCCGCGCGGCATTGCGGTGAACGCGATTGCGCCGGGCGCCATCGAAACGGATTTCGGCGGTGGCGTGGTGCGCGACATGCCGGAAGTCAACAAGATGGTGGCGAACTCCACTGCCATGGGTCGCGTGGGACGTCCGGATGATATTGGCGGTGCAGTAGCGGCCATTCTGTCGGGCGGCACGGGCTGGATCACCGGCCAGCGCATCGAAGTGTCCGGCGGTCAGAATATCTGACGATCTAGTTTAGCCTTATCGAAATGCGGCTGGTGTCATGCACCAGCCGTCTGAAGGCTTCCAGAAAAGGCTTGCCTCCGAGCGTGCGCAATTTGCTTAGCGCTTCTGTGTTTTTAAACACAAGCTCGCATTCGCCGGGCCAACCTGGCCCTTGCCATTGCACCGCATCCCAGAAAGAATCGAGCGTATAGCCGAAGGACTGCACATCCTGCGCCGGGACCGCGGCAAGGTAGCGTCGCCAGAGTTCGTCTGGCGTTGTCACACCTGCGCAGTCGATTTCGTAAACGGGCACCATCAACCGAGCAGGATCAAAAGTCCGTCCACCATGCCTAATAGCAGGATGAGCGCGCCCATCGTGATCGCCGTGATGATGAGCATGCGCTTTTGCCGGTTGCGCTTGTCGGGCTGCTTCCCTGTCCAGTCATATGAAGAACCAGGCATATGCATCTCCAGATCGGCCTATATTTTCTATAAGCCTTCAGAGAGCTTTATAAACGCCTTCTGTGCGGTTTATCAAATGCGCGGTGTTTCAGGCTAAACGACGGTCCTCAGACCGCCGTACCGCCGACGGTGACCTGATCCATACGCAGATGCGGCTGGCCGACGCCAACGGGAACCCACTGGCCGCCCTTGCCGCAATTGCCGCTGCCGGTATCGAGCTTCATGTCGTTGCCGATCATCGAAATGCGCTGCATGGCGTCCGGGCCGTTGCCGATCAGCATGGCGCCCTTGATGGGCGCGGCAATCTTGCCGTCCTCGATCATATAGGCTTCCGTGCAGCCGAACACGAACTTGCCGGAGGTGATGTCCACCTGTCCGCCGCCGAACGAAACAGCATAGATGCCTTTCTTCATGGAGGCGATGATCTCTTCCGGTGTCTTGTCGCCCGACAGCATATAGGTGTTGGTCATGCGGGGCATCGGCGCATGGGCATAGGATTCACGGCGTCCGTTGCCGGTCGCCTCCATGCCCATCAGGCGGGCGTTCTGGCGGTCCTGCATGTAATTGACCAGCTTGCCGTCGTCGATCAGAACCGTGCGATTGGTCGGCGTGCCTTCATCGTCGATGGTCAGCGAACCGCGACGCTCGGCAATCGTTCCGTCATCCACGACGGTCACGCCCTTGGATGCCACTTGCTGGCCGAGCAGCCCGGCAAAGGCCGAGGTCTTCTTGCGGTTGAAGTCGCCTTCAAGCCCGTGACCAACCGCTTCATGCAGCATGACGCCCGGCCAGCCATTGGCGAGTACAATGTCGAACGTGCCTGCCGGGGCAGGGATCGCTTCCAGATTGACCAGCGCCTGACGCAGCGCCTCGTCGGCGGCATGCTGCCAGCTTTCGACGGTGATGAATTCGCCGAACCCCTTGCGACCGCCCAGCGTGTGCGAGCCGGATTCCTGACGGTCGCCGCTGCCTGCCACGACCGAAACGGTGAGCCGCACCATGGGGCGGATATCGCGCACGAAATGGCCGTCGGCGCGCAGGATTTCAACTTGCTGCCATGAACCGGCCAGCGAGACGGAAACCTGACGGACTTTCGGGTCCTTGGCGCGCAGATAGCCGTCGATCTGCTGTAAAAGCTGCACTTTCGCATCAAAGGTCGGCGAGCCGATGGGGTTTTCGTCGGTATAGAGATGGCGATTGGTGCCCGCAGGCGCTGCGGCATAGGAACCGCCATAGCCCTTGATGGTGGCGGAAACCGCATCGGAGGCGCGCTTCAGCGCGGCCATCGAAAGGTCGCCCGCATGGGCATAGCCGATGGCTTCACCGGCAACCGAGCGCAGGCCAAAACCCTGATCCTGATTGAAGGAACCGGTCTTGAGGCGCCCATTGTCGAAAACGAGCGCTTCAGCTTCGCGATATTCGATGAAGAGTTCGCCGTCGTCGCTGCCCTTGAGGCTCGCGGCGACGAGGCGTTCGATATCGTCACGTCCGGTATCGAAACTGTCGATCAGGCTTTTCATAAAAACAAATCCTGCAGCATGGGTCTGCTGCAGGATGTAAGCCTTAAAACGGTTGAGAACAACCACGCGATGAAGAACTGTTGAGATTCTGGTGATGGTGAGGCGAAAACCGTAGGCCGCGAGAACCAGAGCGGAATGTACTTAAGGGTACATGAGCACCGGAAGTGCAGCGGGATGCGGTTTGCAGCCCGCCAGCGCCGGAATATCGATAGTTCTTAGGGCAGGGCGTCGAAGCCTTCACCAAACCCCTTCAAATCCACGGGAATGCCGACGCCTTCTTCCGGTGTCTGGAAGACGATGAAGGTTGCGGCCTTTCCGGAACGCAGCGTCTTCAACAGCTCGTCTTCGAGAATGACTTCCGCATAGCAGCCGTCTTCGAAGCAGCGCACGAAATAGGCGCGGCCAATATCCTTGCCGTCGACGTTGAGGCCGAGGCCGTTCGGCAGCAGAACGCCGAGCGGGGCCAGCACGCGCAGAATGCGCGCCTTGTTATCGGCGGTCTTCAGAACCACGACCGAAAGGCCGAGTTCCGGACGCTTGGCGGCAACCACATTCTGGATTAGCGCGCATTGCTCGGTCTTGGCGCCAGCGGGCGTATCGCAAAGCACAGCCCAAGCGCCGTGCTGCGACTTCAGCTTGCCGCTTTGCTGCGGGTTGGACGGGGCCGCCTGCGACTGCGCAGCCGGGGCCTGATCCGGTGTCTGCAACGGCGCGGGCGTATTCTGCGCGGCGGACGGCAGGGTTGCGGCTGCGAGCGACAGGCTGACGCCAGCGGCAAGAGCCATCAGGCGCTGAAGAATCGGGCGGTTGGCAAGCATGCGGACAGTCATGAAATCTCCAGATCGAATCCCTGATCGAATCAGTGGGACGTTAACGCGCAGCATCAGCCATGAAAAGCAATCAGAGACGCGATTATCAGTCATCGTCAATCATAGCTATCATTGCAACGGTGATATCGCCTGTTGGATCGATTGTCACGTAGCACGTGCGGCGAAACCTCTTTTCAAATCATGGCTTCATTATGAGATTTACAGGTTTTTCCCAAGTTTTTGCCGGTTTACGGATGCGCAGGCATAAGGCTAGAAATCCGGGCGGAATTGGGAGTGGTTCCGTCGGCGGGCAAAAGCTGCGCGCAAAAATGCCGCACAGGAACATATTCGCCTTCCTTGCGGTGTGCGTTAAGGTGTGATTTGAACGCCGACGGGGGATGCGGCCGTCATTTGCGTCCGGCGTCCAGCCTGAAAGGGCGAAAAGGGAGAGAGTTCTGGTGGATAAGATTGTTGCCACAACGAAGGGCGCCGTCGTTGGTGCTCTTGCAGTGCTGTGGATGACCGGTGCCGCTTTTGCGGATCAGCCGCGTCCATGGGAATGGAGATTTCAGGACGCTGCAACGGGTATTGCCGAGCAGATTCATTGGTTTGAGCGCTATACGCTCTGGTTCATTATTCCGGTTACGTTGCTGGTTCTGGCGTTGCTGGTTATCGTCGTGCTTCGCTTCCGGGCGAGCGTCAATCCGGAACCATCGAAGACCAGCCACAATACGATGATCGAAGTGATCTGGACCGTCGGTCCCGTGATCATTCTTCTGTTCCTGGCTGTGCCGTCGTTCCAGCTTCTGACCGCGCAATATTCGCCGGAAGACCCGTCCCTGACGGTCAAGGCAACCGGCTACCAGTGGTATTGGGGCTATGAATATCAGGTCGACAATCCGGTCAGCTTTGACGCCCTTCTTCTGAAGGATGCAGATCGCGCCGCCGCGGGCAAAGAGGATAAGTCCCGCTATCCGCGCCTTCTGGCCGTCGACAATGAAGTGGTTGTTCCGGTCGGTGAAACCGTTCGCCTTCTGGTAACCGCCGCCGACGTGATCCATTCCTGGACCATTCCCGCCTTCGGCGTGAAGATGGATGCCGTTCCCGGCCGTATCAACGAAGCCTGGTTCAAGGCTGACAAGGAAGGCCTCTATTACGGTCAGTGCTCGGAGCTTTGCGGCAAGGATCATGGCTTCATGCCAATCGCCGTGCGCGTTGTCTCAAAAGAGCAGTACCAGACATGGCTCGCCGCTGCGGGCTCGGATCTGAACGGCGCGAACAAGGCGCTGCAGGCTGCCGTCGAAGGTGGCGCAAACAATAAAGTGGCTGCGGCGGGTCTCTGATCCCGAACGCCAAACTGTTGAAAAACGGGAGCGAATTCCATGGCTGGCACAGCAGCTCACGAGGGTGCCCATGACGACCACAAGCCGCACGGCTGGGTTCGTTGGGTTTACTCGACCAATCATAAAGACATCGGTACGCTGTACCTGATCTTCGCAATCATCGCCGGTATCATCGGCGGCGCGCTGTCCATCGCGATGCGCGCCGAACTGCAGGAACCGGGCATTCAGATTTTCCATGGCCTTGCGTCCATGGTCTACGGTGTCGAGGGCGATGCCGCACTTGATGCCGGCAAGCAGATGTTCAACGTGTTCACCTCGGCGCACGCGCTGGTCATGATCTTCTTCATGGTCATGCCTGCGCTGATCGGTGGTTTCGCCAACTGGATGGTGCCGCTGATGATCGGCGCGCCGGACATGGCGTTCCCGCGCATGAACAATATTTCGTTCTGGCTTCTGCCGCCTGCGCTGATGCTGCTGATGATCTCGCTGTTCATGCCTTCGGCACCGGGCGGCTGGGGTCCTGGCGGCGGCTGGACACTGTATCCGCCGCTTTCGACGAGCGGTCAGCCGGGTCCGGCAATCGATTTCGCCATTCTGGCGCTGCACATTTCGGGTGCATCGTCGATCCTCGGTGCAATCAACTTCATCACCACGATCCTGAACATGCGCGCGCCGGGCATGACGCTGCACAAGATGCCGCTCTTCGCGTGGGCTGTTCTGGTCACGGCATTCCTGCTTCTGCTTTCGCTGCCGGTTCTGGCAGGCGGCATCACCATGCTGCTGACCGACCGTAACTTCGGCACGACCTTCTTCGCGCCGGATGGCGGTGGTGACCCGATCCTCTACCAGCATCTGTTCTGGTTCTTCGGTCACCCGGAAGTGTACATTCTGATTCTGCCGGGATTTGGCATCGTCAGCCACATCGTCTCGACCTTCTCGCGCAAGCCGATCTTCGGTTATCTCGGCATGGCCTACGCCATGGTCGCCATCGGTGTCGTCGGCTTCGTGGTCTGGGCGCACCATATGTACACAGTCGGCCTATCGCTCGACACGCAGCGCTATTTCGTGTTCGCCACGATGGTCATCGCGGTTCCCACAGGCATCAAGATCTTCTCATGGATCGCGACCATGTGGGGCGGTTCGATCACCTTCCGCGCGCCGATGCTGTGGGCAATCGGCTTCATCTTCCTGTTCACGGTTGGTGGTGTGACGGGCGTTCAGCTCGCCAATGCCGGTCTCGACCGTGCACTGCACGACACCTATTACGTGGTGGCGCATTTCCACTACGTTCTGTCGTTGGGCGCTGTCTTTGCGATCTTCGCGGGCTGGTACTACTGGTTCCCGAAGATGAGCGGCTACATGTATAACGAGTTCACCGCGAAGCTGCATTTTTGGGTCACCTTCATCGGTGTGAACCTGATCTTCTTCCCGCAGCATTTCCTCGGTCTCGCCGGCATGCCGCGCCGTTACATCGACTATCCGGATGCCTATGCAGGCTGGAACATGGTGTCGTCCTACGGCTCCTATATTTCGGGCTTTGCCGTGCTGATCTTCCTCTACAATGTCTTCGAGGCATTCGCGAAGAAGCGTGAAGCGGGTGCAAACCCATGGGGCGAAGGCGCAACCACGCTGGAATGGCAGCTTCCTTCACCGCCGCCGTACCACCAGTGGGAACAGCTGCCGCGCATCAAGTAATCGCGCGAAGGGCATGAGCATTTCCAGCAAAAGTGCGAAGCGGTTTTGCTTAGGATAATGCGACAGGGAAAAGTGAGCATTTCCAGCAAAAGTGCGAAGCGGTTTTGCTTAGGATAATGCGATGGGAAGGGGGAGGTCTGTAAAAGGCTTCGCCCTTTCCAACAAATTGTGCTAAAGGCGGGCGACATTCTGTTCCGCCCATCGCGTTATGACCGTACTGGCAGGTTTGGCCTGCCGACAATTGCACGGCATTTCCGGCAGGAACGGATGTTCTCCGGGAGGGACAAGTTGTGTTGGTTGTCGAGCTGTATCGAACAAGATGCGGTGGTCGGACCGGTGAATTTGAGGTTGTTGAAGTCTAATGTCGCTGGTGGAAAAAAACGTAAGCGTTTCAGGTCCGAATGACGCAGTCGCGTTCTCGGAGGCAACGGCGCGGGACTATCTGGTTCTGCTGAAGCCGCGCGTGATGTCGCTTGTGGTGTTCACGGGGCTGGTCGGGCTTGTCCTTGCTCCGGGCACGATGAACCCGGTTCTGGCTGCCATCAGCATTCTCTGCATCGCGGTTGGTGCGGGCGCATCCGGCGCGCTGAACATGTGGTACGACGCCGATATCGACGCGGTGATGAAGCGCACCCGCAGCCGCCCGATTCCAGCTGGTGTGATTGCACCCAATCAGGTTCTGGCTTTCGGTCTGACGCTGTCGGTCTTTTCGGTGCTGACGCTCGGCCTGATGGTCAATTGGCTGTCGGCAGCGCTTCTGGCCTTCACAATCTTCTTCTATGCCGTCATCTACACGATGTGGCTCAAGCGCTCGACGCCGCAGAATATCGTCATTGGCGGTGCTGCGGGCGCGTTCCCGCCGATGATCGGTTGGGCTGCGGCAACGGGCGAGATCACCTGGGACAGCGTCGTGCTGTTCATGATCATTTTCCTCTGGACACCGCCGCATTTCTGGGCGCTGTCGCTGTTTTCGACCAATGATTACGAAGCCGCGCGCATTCCGATGATGCCGAATGTGAAGGGCGAGCTTTCGACCCGCCGTCAGGCGATGTTCTATACGCTGCTCATGGCGCCGGTCGGCGTGCTGCCATGGGTGATGGGCTTTGCAGGCCCGGTCTACGGTGCCGTATCGGTGCTGCTGGGCGGAGCCTTCATCTATTATGCCTGGCGCATGTGGATGGCCGCATCGCAGCCGGAAATGCTGGTTGCCGCGCGCAAGCTGTTTCGCTTTTCGCTGGTGTATCTGTCCGGCCTGTTCGCGGTTATGCTGGTCGAGGCGCTGACGTTGAAGGTGCTTCACGCCTTTGGAGTGTTGTAATGGATAAAACGGCAGAAAATCCGGTTCATGAGAAGCTGGAACTGGTCGTGCCGACCGAGCAGCAGAAGAAAGCCCAGCGCAACCGGTCCTGGGGACTGGCAATTGCCTTGGCGCTGTTCGTGCTGCTCGTCTATGTCGGCACGATAGCAAAACTGGGTGCCAATATTCTGGTGCGGCCGCTCTGACAAACAGTTCGGGTTAGGCTGTTTCGGGAGGGAAACTGGGAGGAGACCATGGCAGATCAGCAGAACAAAGACGATAAGCTCAAGCGGCAGCAGCGTTCCAACCGGACCATTGCGATTGCCTGCGTGTCTTTCTTCGTCTGCATGATCGGTGCGGCCTATGCGTCCGTTCCGCTTTACACGCTGTTCTGTCAGGTCACGGGCTATGGCGGCACGACGCAGCGCGTTGAGCAATATTCCGATACGATTCTCGACAAGACCATCAAGGTGCGTTTCGACGCCAATACGGCTAATGGCCTGCCTTGGGATTTCAAGCCGGTGCAGCGCGAAGTGACGGTGCGTATCGGCGAAACCACCATGATCAAGTATGAAGCGCGCAACCTGTTCGATGAAGCGACCTTTGGTCGTGCGAGCTTCAATGTCTCGCCGGGCCGGGCAGGCGCCTATTTCAACAAGGTCCAGTGCTTCTGCTTCACGGATACCACGCTGAAGCCGGGCGAAGACATGGAAATGCCGGTGGTTTTCTTCGTCGATCCGGAGATCGTCAACGATCCCGATCTGAAGGATGTGAAGACCATCACACTTTCCTACACATTTTTCCCGATCGACAAGCCGAAGCCGGTTGCCGATGCAAAGGCAGCAACGAAGCCGGATGATGCGGCGAGCAATGGGGGATAACGGGACGCCAGTTCCGGGGCGGCACATAATGCCGCAAAGACAAATGCGAAGACTGGTTTTATTGTCGGAATCAAACCGTTGGTAAAACCGCTTGAATATCGACGGTATGCGGCATCTGGTCAGGGAGCCATCTGACGCAAAACATAGTCGCGCTTGCTTGTGTCCCTTGGCGGATTTCAGCAGGCAGGCACGAGAGAGGAGCCCCTCAGGGGATTACGGGGAGAGACATGGCGGACGTACACGAGAAGAACCACGATTATCACATCATAGCGCCCAGCCCTTGGCCGTTCCTGAGCTCGATGGGCGCTTTTGTGCTCGCAATCGGCGGCATCGCCTGGATGCGTTACATCAATGCGGGTGAGGTGCCGTTCTTCGGCCTGAACCTCGTCACGCCGTGGATTTTCTTCATCGGCCTCGCAATCGTGCTGTACTGCATGTATGGCTGGTGGGCGGATACCATCAAGGAAGGCAAGGAAGGTCATCATACCCGCGTCGTGTCGCTGCATCTGCGCTACGGCATGATCATGTTCATCGCTTCGGAAGTGATGTTCTTCGTGGCATGGTTCTGGGCCTTCTTCGATGCAAGCCTCTTCCCGAACGAAGTTCATCAGGTGGCGCGCGCCACGTTTACGGGCGGTGTCTGGCCTCCGAAGGGCATCGAGGTTCTCGACCCGCTGCACCTGCCGCTCTACAACACTGTGATTCTGCTCCTGTCGGGCACGACGCTCACCTGGTCGCACCACGCGCTGCTGCACAATGACCGCAAGGGCATGATCACCGGCCTCGCTATCACCGTGGTGCTGGGCATTATCTTTTCGTTCGTGCAGGCCTATGAATACATGCACGCCCCGTTCGCGTTCAAGGACTCGATCTACGGCGCGACCTTCTTCATGGCCACCGGTTTCCACGGTTTCCACGTGATCATCGGCACGATCTTCCTTCTGGTCTGCCTGTTCCGCGCAATCGGTGGTGATTTCACGCCAAAGCAGCATTTCGGCTTTGAAGCTGCCGCCTGGTACTGGCACTTCGTTGACGTGGTCTGGCTGTTCCTGTTCTTCGCCATCTATGTCTGGGGTGGTTGGGGCGCGCCGATGCACGCCGGCTGATTGGCCGTAATCTGAGTTTCAAGGCGGCCCTGGCAACATGGCCGCCTTTTGTTTTGAAACACCGTCAAGATCTTGGAGCGCGCGATGCCTGATGCCAATCTCTATCCGCCGGTCGATCCGATCAAAAGCGGTATTGCCGGGCGCTGCCCGCGCTGCGGCGAGGGCAAACTGTTCAATGGTTTTCTGACGGTCGCGCCGCGCTGCAATGCCTGCGGGCTGGATTATGCGTTTGCCGATTCCGGCGACGGTCCGGCAGCTTTTGTGATCCTGATCATCGGCTTTATCGTGGTCGGGCTGGCGCTTTGGATGGAAGTCAATCTCGGCCCGCCGCTCTGGGTGCATTTCATCCTTTGGGTGCCGCTGGCGATCATTCTCAGCCTCGTGGCCATGCGATGGATGAAGGGTATTCTCATCAATATGCAATATCGCAACAAGGCCGCGCCCGGCACGATACAACGAGGTGCCGATAGCCATCCGGATACCAAAGAATGACAGAGCGTCAGGCATCGCGCCGCTTTCCATGGGGCGTTCTCATCGCATCGGGTATCGCGCTCGTCATCCTTCTGGCGCTCGGCACCTGGCAGGTGGAGCGGCTCTATTGGAAGGAAGCGCTGATCGCTTCCACCAATGAGCGCATCAAGGAACCGCCTTTGCCGCTGGCGGAGATGGAAAAGCTCTATAAGGAAAAGGGCACGGTCGAATATCTGCCTATGACCGTTTCCGGCACCTTCATGCATCAGGGCGAACGGCATTTCCTGTCCACCTATGAAGGTGCGGCAGGCTATAATGTCTATACGCCGCTGATGCTGGAAGACGGACGCTTCGTGCTGGTCAATCGCGGCTTCGTTCCCTACGAGAAGAAGGACCCGGCCACCCGCGCCGATGGCCAGCTGGACGGGCCGGTGAGCATAACCGGGCTGGCGCGCGACCCGCTATCCGCAAAGCCCGGTTTCTTCCTGCCCGAAAACGATATCGCCAAAAATATCTTCTACTGGAAAGACTGGGCGGCGATGGCCGAAAGCGCCGATCTGCCGGATCTCAATCAGGTGGTGCCTTTCTTCATCGATGCCGACAGCAAGCCCAATCCGGGCGGTCTACCCATCGGCGGCGTGACGATCATCGATTTTCCCAACAATCATCTGCAATATGCTGTGACGTGGTACGGCCTCGCTCTGGCGCTGATGGGGGTTGTCGGAACGTGGCTCTGGCGCTATCGAAAATCGCCAAGGGGTTGACATTGGCCGCGTTGCGGCCCAACTCGGAGGCTACAGATCTTAAGTATTTCGTCACGCCGAACCTGCGAGCTTCTTCATGACCGATCAGCGCCCCCCATTGGAAATTCGCCTTTGCGGTCCGCGCGGCTTTTGCGCCGGTGTTGACCGGGCGATCCAGATCGTCGTGCTGGCGCTGAAGAAATACGGCGCGCCGGTCTATGTCCGCCATGAGATCGTGCATAACCGCTATGTGGTCGAAGGGCTGCAATCGCGCGGCGCGATCTTTGTCGAAGAGCTTGATGAAATCCCGGCGGAGCATCGCGATCAGCCGGTGGTTTTCTCGGCCCATGGCGTTCCGAAATCCGTGCCTGCCGATGCGGAATCGAAGAACCTCTTCTATCTCGATGCGACATGCCCGCTGGTTTCCAAGGTGCACAAGCAGGCCATGCGCCATCAGCGGCTTGGACGCCATGTCATCCTGATTGGCCACTCCGGCCATCCGGAAGTCATCGGCACGATGGGCCAGCTGCCGGAAGGCGCTGTCACGCTGATCGAAACGGTCGAGGACGCCCGCAACTGCCATTTTGCTGATGAGGATAATCTCGGTTTCGTCACGCAGACGACGCTCTCGGTGGACGATACCGCAGGCATTATCGAGGAATTGCAGGCGCGCTTCCCCAATCTTTCGGCTCCGGCTGCGGAATCGATCTGCTATGCCACCACCAACCGTCAGGATGCGGTTCGCGCGGCAGCGCCCGGCTGCGACCTGTTCCTGATTGTCGGTGCGCCGAATTCGTCCAATTCGAAACGTCTGGTTGAAGTGGCGGAAAAGGCGGGCGCGCGCATGTCCATGCTGGTGCAACGCGCGGCTGATATCGAGTGGGACAAGATCGGCGATATTTCGGTCGTCGGTCTTTCGGCGGGTGCTTCCGCCCCGGAAATCATCGTTGACGAAATCATCGCATCGTTCCGCGACCGCTTCGATGTGCGCATCGAACTGGCGGAAACGGCAGTGGAAACGGAAAACTTCCTTGTGAATCGTGAAATTCGCGATGTGGAACTGACGGTGCAGGATATGGCATTCGTCAATGGCGAGAACAGGGTTGTCGGCATTCCGAAACTGGCGCCCAAAATAATGCCCAAGGTCATATAGGGGAAATAAGCGGCATGGCCGTCTATACTGATATCAACGAAATCGAACTTGGCGCATTCCTGCAGCAATACGATATCGGCACGCTGACGTACTATAAGGGCATTGCCGAGGGCGTGGAGAATACCAATTATCTCCTGCACACGACCTCCGGTTCCTTCATTCTGACGCTTTATGAAAAGCGCACCAACCGCGAAGACTTGCCGTTCTTTCTGGGCCTGATGCAGCATCTGGCCCGGCATGGCGTGGATTGCCCGCAGCCGGTGATACGCAGCGACGGCGAAACGATCGGCGAACTGGCCGGGCGCCCGGCGGCCATCGTCACCTTTCTGGAAGGCATGTGGATGCGCAAGCCGACGGTGGCGCATTGCGAGGCCGTGGGCGAGGGACTTGCGCGCATGCATCTGGCAGGCGAGGATTTCGCCATGCGCCGCCGCAACGGTCTGACGCTGCCCGACTGGCGCCCGCTGTGGAACCTGTCGCGCGAACGCGCCGATACGGTCGAACCGGGGCTGGTCGAAGAAGCCGAAGCCGATCTCGACTTTCTGGAAAAGCATTGGCCTGCCGAACTGCCGCACGGTGTGATCCATGCCGACCTGTTCCCGGACAATGTCTTCTTCCTCGGCGACAAGCTGTCGGGCTTCATCGATTTCTATTTCGCCTGCACCGATATTCTAGCCTATGACGTTGCCGTCTGCCTGAATGCGTGGTGCTTCGAAAAAGACTTTTCCTATAATCGCACCAAGGGCGCAGCGCTGTTGCGTGGTTACACATCGATCCGTCCGCTTTCGACGGCGGAAGCCGATGCGCTGCCGGTCCTCTCGCGGGGGGCTGCGGTGCGCTTCATGCTGACACGGCTTTATGACTGGCTGACCGTTCCCGACGGCAGCTTCGTCATGAAGAAGGACCCGATGGAATATGTGCGCAAGATGCGCTTCCACCGCCAGATCGTTTCGGCTGCCGAATATGGGCTGGAACCGCAGGGAGCGGCTGCGTGAAGCGGATCGAAGCCTATACGGACGGCGCTTGCTCCGGCAATCCCGGCCCCGGCGGCTGGGGGGCGGTGCTGCGCTGGAACGGCAATGAGAAAGAGCTGAAGGGCGGCGAGGCCGAGACCACTAACAACCGCATGGAGTTGATGGCGGCAATTTCGGCACTGTCGGCGCTGAAGGAACCTTGCGAAGTCGATCTCTATACGGACTCGGTCTATGTGCGCGACGGTATTTCCGGCTGGATTGAAGGCTGGAAGCGCAATGGCTGGAAAACAGCGGCCAAGAAGCCGGTGAAGAATGCCGAGCTATGGCAATTGCTGGATGAGGCGCGCAAGCCGCACAAGGTCAACTGGCACTGGGTCAAGGGCCATGCCGGGCACCCGGAAAACGAACGGGCCGACGAACTGGCCCGCGCCGGTATGGAGCCGTTCAAATATGGCGGCCACAAATCCTTGAAGGTGCTTTAGACATCATTCTGGATACTAAAAAGGGCGGTTTTCACCGCCCTTTTTTGCATTGGATCAAAGCTGTTCGAGAATTCCGGCAGCAGCGGAGGTCACGGCCTGACCGGCCTGTTCCTCGATATTGAGCGTCTTGACCACACCGTCTTCGACAATGGCCGAATAGCGCTTGGAGCGAATGCCAAGGCCGCCCGCGGTGGCGTCGAGTTCAAGGCCTGCTGCCTTGGTGAAAGTGGCTGAACCGTCTGCGAGATAAAGAATCTTGCCTTCGCCGCCGGTGCTCTGCGCCCATGCGCCCATGACGAAGGCGTCATTGACGGCGACGACCGCGATCTGGTCCACGCCCTTGGCGAGAATTGCATCGCGATTGTCGAGATAGCCCGGCAGGTGGTTGAGGCTGCAGGTCGGCGTGAAAGCGCCCGGAACGGCAAAGAGGACGACCTTCTTGCCCTTGAAGACTTCGTCGGTCGTCACTTCCTTGACACCGTCCGCAGTCTTGACCTTGAAGGTTGCTGCGGGAAGCGTGTCGCCAACTTTGATCGTCATCTGTTCTCTCCTGAGGGCAGGGGATAAATCGCCGTCTGATCCGCTGCCTGATTTTAAAACTGTCATTGCCGCACTGCGAAGCGCAGGCAGCGACAGTTAAACCGATAACGGGGCGCTCGACAATTTCAAAACGTTGATATTGCCATCAAAAAGGGCGAGGGCGCACACGCCTTCAGTCGAGCGTGACCTGTCCCGATACAGCCTTGCCGTTCTGCACGACGGTATAGTCGACTGTTGCATAGCGCGCATTGCCCTTGATCGTAACGGTGAAGTTGCGATTGCCGGACGCCACCGGATCAGACAGGCGAAGCTTGTCGCTGGCGACGAAAAGCTCGGCAGGTGCTTTGGGATCAGGCACGGCCACGGTGAAGACGGCCGTGTCCTCATCGCGCTTCACAGCGCTGACGCCGAAAGTGGGGGAGGCCGTCGCCGGAAGCCGCCCGAAGGCCGTCTCCACAATGGTACGCGCGGCAATGGCCTGCGGCTCGGCGGATTCGGCATTTGCACTCACGGGGAAGTCGAATTCGGCCTGCACGGGGATGCAGATATGTTCGCAAACACCCAGAAAGGCATGGCCTTTGAGGCGTGTGTCATCGGGTTGCAGCTTGAAGATGATGGGGAGCGAAACCGGCTTCTTGTAGCCGATGCCGTCGTCATCTCCACCGAACCGCACTGGCGCGGGATAGTCGATCTGTGCGTTGGCGTTGCCATCAAGATTGATCTGTGGCGGCACACCGGCACTGCCCGGATTGCGCCAATAGGTTTTCCACCCCGGCTGCAACTCGATTTGCAACGCGCCGCGTATCTCGCGCTTTGGGCCCGCTTCAGCTGAAACCGCACCATCTTCGATGATGACGCGGACGCGCCCGCCGGGGGTGTCGGTCCAGGCGGACGTTGAAGCGTGGGCGGGCAGGGCCGAGGTGGCCAGCAGGCCAAACGCAAGAATATTCAGACGTGTTTTCATTGTTCAAAAATGAAATGAAATCATGGTTGCTTCAAGTCCAACATTGTTGGGAGCAATTATATTTTTGCGTCCGTCGAAGACAATTCTGCGACGCCCATTGTTATTTTCTGCAGGCTTGCTACCTTCATCACTATGACCACGATGCGGAAGCCAAACCACGAGCAGGGGTTCTTAAACGGGCAGTTCCTGCTGGCCATGCCCGGCATGAGCGACGAGCGTTTCGCCCGGTCGGTGGTCTATATCTGCGCCCATTCGGACGAGGGCGCGATGGGCTTCATCATCAATCAACTGCAGCCGATCGGCTTCCCGGATATTTTGCGCCAGATTGGCGTGATCGATGAGGATGAACTGATCATTTTGCCCGAGCGCACGCAGCATATGATGGTGCGCAATGGCGGGCCGGTAGATACCTCGCGCGGTTTTGTGCTGCATTCCGACGATTACATGGTCGATTCCACCATGCCAGTCTCCGAAGATGTCTGCCTGACCGCAACGGTTGATATTCTGCGCGCCATTTATGGCGGCAAGGGCCCGTCACAGGTTTTGATGGCGCTGGGCTATTCCGGCTGGGCGCCGGGGCAGCTGGAAGCAGAACTTGCCGACAATGGCTGGCTCTGTTGCGATGCGCCGCTCGACATGCTTTTCGACAGCGACATCGAAGGCAAATATTCCCGCCTCATGATGCATATGGGCATCGACATGTCGCGACTGGTTTCCGACGCGGGGCATGCGTGAGTCAAGGGAGTAGGGGAATAGGGCAGTAAGGGAGTAGGTCAAAAAGACTTGCTTCGGCTGACCCGATTCAGTTTTTATTCCCCTATTCCCCTATTCCCCTATTCCCCTATTCCCCTAATCTCACGCTGCCGCTGCTTCCAGCTGTTCCTTGATCATACGGGTGGCGTCTTCGCGGCTGGTCGGCTGGCCGAACATGAAGCTCTGCACATATTCGCAGCCCATCTGGCGCAGCTGGAGCGCGTCGCTTTCGCTCTCCACACCTTCCGTCACAACCGCCAGCCCCAGATCATGCGCCATGCTGACGATGGAACGCAGCAGGGTGGTCTTCTGCGGCTGGTCGCCCTTCACGAAGGAGCGGTCGATCTTGATGATGTCGAACGGGAAGCGCGTCAGATAGGCGAGCGACGAATAGCCGGTGCCGAAATCATCCAGCGACAGGCCGATCCCCATCGTCTTGAGCCGCGCCAGCACATGGGCCGACTGCTCGGGATTTTCCATGAGGACGGATTCGGTCAGCTCCAGCTTCAGGCTGCCCGGATTGAGGTGGATGCGCGACAGTACGGACCGGACATCGTTGATGAGGTCTTGCCGGATGAGTTGCGTGGATGACAGGTTGACCGAGACGAACAGGTCGAGTTTCGGGAATTGTTCCTGCCAGGCGAAGAGGTCTTCGGCGGCGCGCTGCATGGCGAAAAGGCCAAGCTGCACGATCAGGCCGGAGTTTTCGGCAATCGGAATGAATTCCGACGGCGAGATTGCGCCACGGCGTGGATGTTCCCAGCGCATAAGCGCTTCGAAACCGGCGATGGTGCCTTCCTCCAGTTTGACGATCGGCTGATAGGCCATGCTGATTTCGTCGCGTTCGAGCGCGCGGCGCAGATCGGATTCCAGCTGCAGCTTGTCACTGCCGATGGCGCGGAAGGCTGGGCGGAACGGCTCGATCCGGTCGCCGCCAAAGCGCTTGGCCTGATACATGGCCAGTTCCGCGTCCTTCACGAAATCTTCTGCCGTGGTGGCGGTTTTCGTCCATGTGATGAGGCCGACGGAGGCGGTCAGGACGATCTCGCGCTTGGCGTAGGCAATGGGCGCGCGGGTGGCCTGACGCAGCGCTTCCGCAAAGGCCGCGATACGGCCGGGGTCGCTCTCTGATGCAAGCAGCAGCCCGAACTGGTCGGAAGACAGGCGCGACAGCGTGTCCTGCGGCTTCATCAATCGCGCCAGACGGCGCGAAATGGTCAAAAGGATTGTATCGCCCGCCGACATGCCCAGACTGTCATTGACCTGTTTGAAGCGGTCGATATCGATCATGAACACGGTCGGATGCAGATTGCTTTCGCCGCGCGCCATGTTCATCACATTGCTGAGTCGGTCGAGGAAAAGCTCACGGTTGGGCAAGCCGGTCAGATTGTCGTGCACCGCATCGTGCAGCAGGCGTTCCTCGGCCTTCTTCTGCTCGGTAACGTTGACGAGCGTGCCGACGCAACGCACGACTTCGCCGTCCGAGCCGATCACCGGGCGGGCGCGCAGCGCATACCAGTGGTAATGGCCGTCATTGGCGCGCATACGGAAAATCTGGCCGATGCGTCCGCGGCGGTTTTCCAGAATGGCGTCCAGCGTCGAACGAAAACGGTCACGGTCGTCGGAATGCATGACGGGCAGCCAGTTGCGCACCGGTCCCTGCAAGCTGCTTGCCGAATTGCCGAGCTGGTTGGCGATATCGGGCGTCGTAACCACGCGGTCGCGCGGCACATCCCAGTCCCAGACGATATCGCCCGCGCCGATGACGGCAAGCGCCTGGCGTTCCATGTCGGACAGCAGCCCTTGCTGCAGCGCACCGCCCGCAAAGGCGTGCTGCATGACGGTAAAGCCGATCAGAAGCACGATCAGCACGAGGCCGCCGCCCAGCGCTGGCTGGACAATATCGTTGTCGAGACGGCCCGTGACCGCCATCCATGCGCCGAGCAGCCATATCAAGGTGAGAAGCCAGGCGGGTATCAGCATGACCGCCCGGTCATAGCCCTTCACCGCGAGATAGCCGATAATCGCCACACCGGAAACGACGGTCAGTGCGAGCGAGATGCGGGAGATGCCCGAGGCAATCGGCGGATCGAAAACCGCAACGCCTGCAAGCGCCAGCAGGCCCAGAACCCAAGTCACCGCGCCATAGCTGAAATGGTCGTGCCAGCGGTTGAGATTGAGATAGGCGAACAGGAATATCACCAGCGAGGCGGCAAGCGCCACCTCTGTGCCCGCGCGCCATATCTGCTCATTGCCGGGTGTGATTTCCATCAACTTGTTCCAGAAGCCGAAATCGACGCAGATATAGGCGAGAACCGCCCATGCAAGCGCCGCCGTGGCTGGAAACAGCGAGGTGCCCTTGACGACGAAGAGAATGGTCAGGAACAGCGCCAGCAGGCCTGAAATGCCAAGCAGGATACCGCGATAGAGCGTATAGGAATTGACCGTGTCCTTATAGGCTTCCGGTTCCCACAGATAAAGCTGCGGCAGATTATGCGAGGAAAGCTCGGCGACGAAGGTGACCACGCTGCCCGGATTGAGCGTGATGCGGAACACATCCGCATCGGCGCTTGGCTGGCGGTCGAGCGCGAAGCCTTCGCTGGGGGTGATCGACGCAATACGCGGCGAGCCGAGATCCGGCCAGATAATGCCTGAACCGACAAGACGGAAATGCGGCGCGACGATCAGGCGGTCGATCTGCTGGTCGGTCGGATTGGCAATGGAGAAAGCGGCCCAGTCGCCGGAGGCATTGCTGTTCTGATCGGCCTGCACTTCGATGCGGCGCACAATGCCATCGGGGCCGGGCGCGGTAGAAACCTGAACGCTCTCGCCCTTGTTGCGCAGGAGTTCGACGGCGCGCGACAGATCGAGAGCGGTGTCGTCCTTGGAAATCTTGATCGGTTCGATGGCAGATGCATGAACGGTCGAAAAGGCCAGAAAGACGATCAACGCGAGAAACCGCGCGGCGTTCTGGAATAGCTTTTCAGAAAAACCGCTCACGAGCGTTCAACCTTGCCATTGATCATGCGGCCATCCAACATACGTTTGTCGCTTTCTATGAGGGCGAACAGCAGGTGGTCCTGCCAGAAGCCATTTATCTTGAGATAGGAGCGCAACAGTCCTTCTCTCTGAAATCCGGCTTTTTCGAGAAGCCGGACCGAACGTACATTATGGGGAATACAGGCAGCTTCAATCCGGTGCAACCGCAGTTGGTCGAATGCAAAGGGGATAACCAGAGAGAGCGCCTCGGTCATATAGCCTTTACCCGCGAAAGGAGCGCCGCTCCAATAGCCGATCATCCCGTTCTGTCCTACGCCGCGCCGGATATTGCCGAGCGTGATACCGCCGAGAATGCGATTATCGCTGTTGCGGAAAATGAAGAAAGGAAAGCCGGTTCCGGCAGAAATTTCTTCCTGAAAACGCCGCATGCGATAGCGGAAGGCGCTTTTCGTCAGGTCATCGTCGGGCCAGGTCGGCTCCCACGGGGTTAGAAACGCCCGGCTTTGCTCACGCAGATTTGCCCAGCCCGCGAAATCACCCATCATGGGCTCGCGCAGATAAATGCGCTGTCCACGCAGGATCGTCGGGTTGTTGCGCCGAAACGACAGGCCGATCATCGGAGTTAGGGGAGTAGGTGAGTAGGGGAATAAGTGAGTAGGAAAAACGAAATCTTCACGGCCACATACTCCCCTATTCCCTTATTCCCCTACGGCCTTAAACAGCTATCTTTCTCGTATGCGCATTGGTCGACAGCGCATCGGTGAGGTCGCCGAAGCTCATCAGGCGGCCAACGGGGCCGACACCCGCGATGGTCGGCTTGCTGTCGAGGAACAGGCGACCTGCAAGGTCCGTCAGGCGTTCCGGCGTGATCAGGGAAAGGCGTTCCATCAATTCGTTATTGTCGACCGGGCGGCCATAGAGCAGGAACTGGCGGGCCAGCTGGCCTGCGCGGCTGGCTGCACTTTCCTGCGACATCAGAAGGCTGGCGCGATATTGCGCCCGGGCGCGATTGACTTCCTCGATACTGATCGAATCCGCCGCCTTGTGCAGCTCGTCAATGATGACCGGAACCAGTTCCACCAGTTCATCGCGACCCGTGGCGGCATGGATGCCGAACAGGCCGGTATCCGAAAAGCCCCAATGGAAGGCATAGACCGAATAGCACAGGCCGCGCTTTTCGCGCACTTCCTGGAACAGGCGGGAAGACATGCCGCCGCCCAGCACCATGGACAGAAGCTGCGAGGCATAGAAGTCGCGCACATGATAGGCGCGGCCTTCAAAGCCGATTAGCACCTGCGCATCCATCAATTCGCGGTTTTCGCGGAAGTCGCCGCCGACATAGGTGGCAAGCTCAAGCGTCGGGGCCGTGTTATGGGCACGGAAACCGCCGAGACGCTTTTCGACTTCCTTGACGAAAGCATCGTGATCCACGCCGCCAGCAGCCGTTACGACCATGCGGTCGGCGCTGTATTGCTCGTCCATATACTGGCGCAGATCGGCGGAAGAGAAGGACATCACCGTATCCGGCTCGCCAAGAATGGCGCGGCCGATGGGCTGGTGACGATAGGCTGTTTCGGTGAAACGGTCGAAGACGATATCGTCCGGCGTGTCGTGCGCCGCGCCGATCTCCTGCATGATCACCTGCTTTTCGCGCTCCAGTTCGGCTTCGTCGAACTTCGATGCGGTCAGGATGTCGGAGAGGATATCAATGGCGAGAGGCATGTCATCGCGCATCACGCGCGCGTAATAGGATGTAGTCTCGACGCTGGTTGCGGCGTTGATCTCGCCGCCCACATTTTCGATATCCGAGGCGATTTGCCAGGCAGAGCGGTTTTCCGTGCCCTTGAAGGCCATATGTTCGAGGAGATGGGCTATTCCGTGCCGGTTGGCGGCTTCGTTTCTCGCGCCGGCTTTAACCCAGATTCCAAGCGCCACGCTTTCCACATGCGGCATGGTATCGGTGGCTATCGTCAACCCGTTGGGAAGACGCGTTACTTCAACACCCATAAGCGAACTGCTCCCTGCATTCCCCGCTCTGACTTTTCATGGGCCCGATCCGATTCAGGATCGGGCTCAAATTTCCTTTCCGGAGCCTCAGGCGTGGGCTCTGGAATGGCGGCTTACATATTCTTCTACGATTTTCAGGTCGTTGTGAAGAACTGTGAAGCTTTCTTTTCGTTGCATCAAGTCCGACAGCCATGCCGGGAGCTGCGGTTCGACACCGCATGCAGCCTTTACGGCATCGGGGAATTTGGCCGGATGCGCGGTGGCGAGCGCCACCATCGGGGCTGCGCCGGACACATTTTCGCGAGCCACTTTTACGCCAATGGCCGAATGCGGATCGAGAAGATAACCATCATCAGCCAGCACCGACTTGATCGTTTCCGCCGTTTCCGCAACCGTCGAGCGGCCTGCGGAGAATTCGGCGCGGATCGCCGAAAGCGGCTTTTCGGAAATGGTGAAGCCGCCCGATTGCTTCAGGCTCTGCATGAGACCGCGCACGGCAGCATCATCGCGGCCATGGGCCTCGAACAGCAGACGTTCGAAATTGGACGAAATCTGGATATCCATCGACGGCGAGGTGGTCTGGGCCACACCGCGCATTTCATAAGCGCCGGTGTCGAGCGTGCGCGACAGAATGTCGTTGTCGTTGGTTGCGACGATCAGGCGTTCGATGGGCAGACCCATGCGCTTGGCCACATAGCCTGCGAAAATATCGCCGAAATTGCCGGTTGGAACAGTAAAGGACACCGGACGGTCCGGCGCGCCGAGGCTCAAGGCGCTCGTGAAATAATAGACCACCTGCGGCATGATACGCGCCCAGTTGATCGAATTCACACCAGAAAGCGACAGCGCATCGCGGAAGGCGAGGTCGTTGAACATGCCTTTCACGAGGTTCTGGCAGTCGTCGAAATTGCCTTCGATCGAGAGCGCATGAACATTGGCGAAGCCCGACGAAGTCATCTGGCGCTGCTGCACCGGCGAGACGCGGCCATTCGGGAACAGGATGAAGATGTCCGTGTTGTCACGACCGCCAAAGGCTTCGATTGCCGCGCCGCCGGTATCGCCAGAGGTTGCGCCGACGATGGTGGCGCGTTCGCCACGGTTTGCCAGCACATAATCCATCATGCGCGCCAGCAACTGCATGGCGACGTCCTTGAAGGCGAGCGTCGGGCCGTGGAAGAGTTCGAGCACGAATTCGTTCGCGCCGGTCTGGACCAGCGGACACACGGCATCATGGCGGAAGGTGCCATAGGCTTCGCGCACCATGCGTTCGAAATCGGCCTGCGGAATTTCGCCACCGGTGAAGGGCGTCAGCACGGCCAGCGCGATTTCGACATAGGATTTTCCGCGCAGGCTGCGGATTTGTTCTGGAGAAAACTGCGGATATTCCTGCGGCAGATAGAGGCCGCCATCGCGGGCAAGTCCGGCGAGCAATGCATCGCTAAAACCCAGGACCGGGGCTTCGCCGCGTGTGCTTACATATTTCATTTCGTCAGGCCTTCATTCCAGATATCTGCCCAGATCGGCTGCGCATGTCTCATTCGACGCGCATCTTATTGGGATGCGTTTCAAAGCTGTGCAAATGCAATAGGGCGTCCATAAAAAAGCCGCAAGAAATTAAAACATCCCGGAGGGGGTGGGGTTGCTCTTCGCGGCAAAAAACGGGAAAACGTCATCGCGCACTGTTTTGTGCGCAGTGGTATAAAGCATTTCCAGCAAAAGTGCGAAGCGGTTTTGCGTTGGGAAATGCGATGGGAAAGAAGTTTCATTTCCAGCAAACGTGCGAAGCGGTCTTGCTGGTGGGAAATGTGGCGGCGGAACAAATTGGGGTGGTCCGGCGGTTTCAATGAAATCGGCGCGCTCTCAAACAAACGAATTAATGCAGGGAAGCCCGGTTTATGCAGAAAGCATCACAGAATCGTTCATCGTTGTTTCCAGTCTTTGCAACGGTTTTGCTCGCAGCGCTTGCGGGTTGCACGACCAGTGGCAGCGAAAAGCCTGGCGATATGGCGGCTGAAGGTCCAAAGCGCATCAGCGCATCTGAGCTTCGCGCCTATTGCCCGACGGTGACGCTGCGTGACGGAACCGCCTTCTTCAGCACCTATGCCAAGGGCGGCGACAAGGACCCGGCACAGGTGGTCTATCAGGCATCGCTGACCGATGTGACGCGTTCGTGCCAGTATGGCGACGGCAACATTACCATCGATGTGGCTGCCGCTGGCAAGGTTGTGCCCGGTCCGAAATATAAGAGCGGCACCATCACCATGCCGGTGCGTGTGGCCGTGCGTCAGGGTGATCAGGTGGTCTATTCCAAGCTGCACAAGCAGGCGGTCACCATCACCAACGGCGATACCGCGACCCAGTTCGTCTTCAACGACAAGGGCATTTCGCTGCCAATGCCGGACAAGCAGAATATTCAGATTTTCGTCGGCTTCGATGAAGGCCCGAATGCCAAGTAATTTTCGCAGCGCCTGACAGGGCGGAGCGCTTATCGGAAAACCAGATGCGCGGGGCAAAACCCGCGCATTTTTTGTTGTTCACGCCCGATATTGGAACAGTTACGGGCGTCGATATATTTGCGATATCTAATACAAAAACAAAAAACTGCCAATAAATTAATATTGTTCCCAAAAGACGCGGTTCGTGTAATAGTCATATCGTTTTTATATGTTTATATTGATGCTGTGGGTCTGTGCTTATATTTAATATAGCTGCTTATGCGGGATAAGCAGTATAGTCCCTGCCACAGATCGTTTGCGAGGTTTCAAGGGCGGATGGTGCGCAGGCGGAGCAGTGGCGGCAGCCTTTTCAATCCAGTTCCTCTTATCCTTCTCTTGCTGCTTCTCTGTGGAGCGGTCGCCGGGCATTGGGTTGGCGAAAAACTACGAAGAATGGGCGATGAGCGGCAGGTAAATGCCTATATGGAGGCATTGCTGTCCTATGCGGGGCGGCTGATCGACTCGGCGCACAATACTCTCGATCAGGCAGAACAATCGCCCTACAGGGTTTGCTCCGCCGATGAGCGGGTCTACCTGCGCAGAATTCTCTTCAAAGCCTACCAGATCAAGGATATCGGCCGGCTGATCGATGGCCGGTTGAACTGTTCGACGCTGCTGCCGGATCTGGCGCGGCAGGAACCGCGCTCCACGGCGGATGTGCTGCTGCCTGACGGAACCTACGTCTATGCCGACCGCCCGCTGGTTACGCCGGGAACCTATGGCCCGGTGATGGGCAAGGGCAATTCCAATGTCGTTCTAAGCCCGGCGGCCTTCGATTTCATGCATACGCCGGGCTATGCCTTCGCCCTGTTCATGAGCGACCAGTCGCGCGAGAATTTCGCCCGCTTCTATGAATATCCGGCCAATGCCGATCTGGAGCCGCTATCAGGCGGGCGTATCCGGGATTTTGTCGAAAAGCATGACCAGCTGAACGCCTATGCCTGCGAACCGGACAAGCTCATCTGTCTTGCACTGAGGACAGAGATCGACCGTACAAGCCTGCATGCGCGGCTGCGATCATTTCTTTCCATTGTGCTTGGCATGCTGGCGGCTGGCAGTCTTGGCCTTGGCTGGCGCGTCTATAATAATCGCGACCGTTCTCTGATGACGCTCCTGTCCAGAGCGCTGACAAAAAAGGAACTGGAGGTTGTCTACCAGCCGGTTGTCAATGCTGTCAGTGGCGCGATTGTCGGTTTTGAGGCTCTGATACGCTGGGAGATTCATAAGGGAGACTTTGTTCCGCCGGATGTTTTCATCACGCGGGCGGAGAAGAGCGGGCTGATCCATCGCATAACGCTTTATGTAATCGATGCAGTGATCAGCGAAATGGGCGAACTGTTGCGCGCCAAGCCCGGCTTGCGCATCAATATCAACATAAGCGCCCGCGACCTGCATGACATGGAATTCGCCAACCGGCTGGAGGCGCGGCTGGTGAAAGCGTCCATCGACCCGCAGCAGATCGGTCTGGAGCTGACCGAGCGTACAGCGGTGGATTTTGCGAAGGCTTCCGGTGCGATCCATCATTTGCGCGAGAAGGGGCATCGCATCTATATCGATGATTTTGGAACAGGCTATTCCAGCCTGGCTTATCTCGGCGCGTTGAATGTGGATGCGATCAAGATCGATAAGACGTTCACGCGGACCGTCGATAATGGCAGCACGGTTTCGATCGTTCCGCAGATATTGGCCATGGCGCGGCAGCATTGTCTGGACGTGGTTGTTGAAGGTGTGGAAACGGAGGCGCAGGCGCTCTATTTCGCCAGGGAAAGTGCGGGCGACAGCGCGCCGGTCAAGGCGCAGGGCTGGTATTTCGGCAAGCCGGTCTCTGCGATCATCGCGCGAACGCTGGTGGTTGCAAAACCCGCAAAACCCGTAAAACGCCGGAAGACGACCCGAAAAGGCTCGTTTCTGGGCATTGGCGGCGAGCCGCGTGGTTAGATAGACTGATGTCTTACCGCATTCTGTGAATATCCTAAAAGCAAAACGCGCTTTAGCTAAAATTCGAATTAAATTCGACAGCGATGTTCAAACGAAAAGCAACGAGTCTGCGCTAGTCTGCACCCATGAAACAGAAATATGAACGTATTCTCGAACCGACGGATACCTGGGCGATCTTCGAGACGTCTACGGGTGAGCCTGTCATGATGGGGACCCGGCTGCTGATCGGTCTTGCCGAGCAGGAAGCCGAAGAACTGCTGGCCATCCTCAACGCGCCGCCGAAGGGGCGCAGCAAACGCTCCGCCGCCTGAGTGTCTGTTCCAAAAGTCGCCATGCCGGACTGCAAATGGCAATCTGAGTTTTGTATTCGCATAATCTGATCCGAAAAGTCTGCAACTTTTCTGGATTGCGCGAGGCTCCCGGTGCTCACGTACCCAAAAGTACGGCTCAAGCTCCGGTTCTCGAAATCACCATTTTCGCCACGGCCTGTCGCTTTTTGATTCAGACACTGAAGCAGTACAGACGATAGCCCGAACGTTCGGGCTATCGCGATATTTGGATCAAACCGGACAGCGTGCCGGCATCTTGTGTGTCAGGCGTCGATCCAGATCGATAGCGCGTTGATGACGCTCGCCAGATCCTTGTGACGGTGGATCACCGTCTCGGCGCCAGCATCCGTCAGGCGGTCGGCATGGCCCGGATAGGTGTGTGCGCCACCCGTAAAGCCGATGACGCGCATACCGGCGGCACGCGCGCCATGGATGCCGTGCACGGAATCCTCGATCACGATCACATTGCTTGGATCGGCATCGAATTGCTTGGCCGCATAAAGGAACACATCCGGCGCGGGCTTGGTCTTTTTGGTGCCGACTTCCTTTGCCGAAAAAATATTCGGTGCAAAGAGATCGTAAAGCTCAACGCGCTTCAGCATGGTTTCCAGCCGTGCGCTGGTCGAGTTGGAGCAGATGCATTTCGGCAGCTTCAATGCCGAAACCACTTCCACAATATCATCGACAGCCTGGACCTCGTTCTTGAGGCGCTCATCGAGAATGCTTTCCGATTTATCGATCAGCGAAGCAGAAAGCGCTATGCCTGCCTCGCGCTCGACCGTCAGCAGGATGTCCTGCCAGGTGAGACCGGCGAAACGTTCGGCCAGTTCGTCGGCGGAAATCTGAAAACCGGCATCGGTCAGAAGCACGGATTCGACTTCCGCAGCGATGATTTCGGAATCCACCAAAACGCCATCGCAATCGAAAATGATGAGGGACGGAGCCGCCATGTGGGTAGCCTTCTTATCGGGAGGAGGACGCATTCACACTTGCGGGAACGCATCGGGAATATTGAAGGATCAGCTACAACTTTATAGCCCTAGCGTCAAACTTCACCGGAGACCTCGCGCCGTCTGCGGTCCAGCTCTTCGCTATAGCGCCTGAGCGTATGCGCTTCACTCAACAGGCCCATGACCTTGCGTTCCTGCGCATTGTTGACCACGGCGAGCGCTTCGCTTTCGGAACGGTCAAACCGCACGACAGCTTCCTTTGCGTTCATTTGCGGCAACAGGAATTCATCCTGATACTTCAAAAGCTCGCTGATGCTGTGGTTTTCCGAACTGTCGAAACTGTCGGCATAGACTTCCGGCACGGGGATCATGCCGACATAGCGTCCTTGCGCGTCCACCGCGATGACCCGCTGGGTGGAACCAAGCGGGAAATCGTGGCGGAAGGTTTCGATATCCGTGTCGATCAGCACGGTGCGCACATCGTGACGCATCATGCGGCTGACGGTCAGATTGCGTATCCAGCCAATATCATGCGCCGAGCGGATGGCTTCGCCGCGCAGGTGGAAGCGCCAGGTGGCGAAGGAGTAGCCGAAGGTCTTGCGGACCATCAGCGAGGAGGACACGACAGCACCCAGCACCAGCATGGAAATCGGAAAATCGCCGGTCAGTTCCAGCGCCAGAAACGTCATGGTCATGGGGCCGCCGACGATGGCGACGGCCAGTGATGACATGCCGATCACCGCATAGACTTCCGGCGCAAGCGTCAGGCTGGTTGGCAGCACCACGCCCGCGACCGCCGCGAAAAGCTTGCCGGTCAATGCGCCCAGAAACAGCGATGCGAAGAACAGACCGCCGCGAAAGCCGGAGCCGATGGAAATCGCCGAGGCCAGCGATTTCGTCAGGATCAGCAACAGCAGCGCCGAGATGGTAATATTCGCATTCAGATCGAGATGCAGCGCGCCATGGCCGGACGCCAGCACCTGCGGCGAGAAGAAGGCGATCAGACCGACGATGGCCCCGCCGATAGCCGGTGTCAGTACATTGGGCAGAAAACTGCGCCGGGTGATTTGCTCGACGAATGTTACGCCGCGCATGATCAAAATGGCGATCCCTGCCGAAACAAAGCCCAGCAGCAATGCGGGCACGTAATCGCGTGGGGTGATGGCGTCGATGTTGCCGATATCGATCAGAAAAGGTGTGCCCCCAATGGCCTGCGTCACCAAAGTGCCGACAATCGCCGCGACGACCACCGGGGCCAGTGTGGCGATGGAATAAACGCCAATGATAAGCTCGAATGCATAAAATGCGCCGGTGAGGGGCGCGTTGAACGCGCTGGCAATGGCCGCTGCCGCACCGCAGCCGACCAGCGTACGCAAGTCGGCCCGGCGCAGTTTGAGCGCGCGCCCGATGCGCGATGCGAAACCGCTGGCAAGCTGTGTATAGGCGGCCTCCAGGCCAACCGAAGCGCCAAAGCCGTTGGAAATCAGGTTTTGCCCGACGAGAATAAAGCTATCGGTGAGTGACAGGCGACCGCCATGCAAGGCATTGGCTTCGATGGGATCGACGATGGGGCGCTTGCGCCAACGCGCCAGCACCCAGATGATAATCCCCATAAGAATGCCGCCAGCCAGCGGCGCGATGAAGGCGCTGGGATAAAGCTGCGCCGCAGAACTGAGCTTTTCGCCGGGTTCCAGCGCAAACAGCGCCTGATGCATCCATTGCGATATGCCGCCGATGGCCGCAACGGCAAGGCCGGATATGATACCGATCACCACACCCGCGATGACGAGACCGATTTCGCTGCCGCGCACAACGGCGCGCATGCGGAAGGGAACGAAGAACACCCTCAAATAACGGTTATGGCGCAGTTCTGCGAAATTCATATGCAAAAACCTGACAGGCGCGGTTCGGTCGGCTCAGTTGCCTCGAAGGCTGATTGTTCGCAAATCATAGCCGGAAAGGGATAACCAAGCCTTATTGGAGACGACGCATTACCCGTCGGCCTTTGCATTTCGATGACGGCGTTAAGATGGCAGTCATGAAATTGTTCCGCATCGTTTGAAAGGAAAAAGCCCGGAAAGCCGGGACTTTGTTGCCTTTTTAAGAAAAGGTTTACGATTTCAATACCTTGGCGTTAACGCCATATTTACCCTACCCGGTAACCATAAGGACAAGTTTTCGCGTCCACAGGTAATCGAGTATCCCATGTCCCTAGTACGTCTTGCCCATGAGTTGCCCATCGAGGCCCCGCGTACCGCCTGGCTCGACTCCATCATCAAGGGTGATTGCGTTTCCGCTCTGGAGCGCCTGCCGGATCATTCCGTCGATGTCATCTTTGCCGATCCGCCCTACAATCTTCAGCTGGGTGGCGATCTGCATCGCCCGGATCAGTCGATGGTCAGCGCCGTTGACGATCATTGGGACCAGTTCGAAAGCTTTCAGGCCTATGACGCCTTCACCCGCGCCTGGCTTCTGGCCTGCCGCCGCGTTTTGAAGCCGAATGGCACGATATGGGTTATCGGCTCCTATCACAATATTTTCCGCGTCGGCACGCAGTTGCAGGATCTGGGCTTCTGGCTCCTCAATGACGTGATCTGGCGCAAAACCAATCCGATGCCGAACTTCCGCGGACGCCGTTTCCAGAACGCGCATGAGACGCTGATCTGGGCATCGCGCGACCAGAAGGGCAAAGGCTACACCTTCAATTATGAAGCGATGAAAGCCGCCAATGACGATGTGCAGATGCGCTCGGACTGGCTGTTTCCGATCTGCACGGGTTCAGAACGCCTGAAGGACGAGAACGGTGACAAGGTTCATCCGACGCAGAAGCCGGAAGCGCTTCTGGCCCGCATCATGATGGCTTCGAGCAAGCCGGGAGACGTTATTCTCGACCCATTCTTCGGTTCTGGCACGACCGGCGCGGTGGCCAAGCGTCTCGGACGCCATTTTGTCGGTATCGAACGCGAACAGACCTATATCGACGCCGCAACCGCTCGCATCGATGCAGTCGAGACGCTCGGCAAGGCCGAACTGACCGTCATGACCGGCAAGCGCGCTGAACCGCGTGTGGCTTTCACCAGCGTGCTGGAAGCAGGTCTCTTACGTCCGGGAACGGTTCTTTGCGATGCGCGCCGCCGCTTTGCAGCGATCGTTCGCGCTGACGGCACGCTGGCCGCCAATGGCGAAGCTGGTTCGATCCATCGTATCGGCGCCAAGGTGCAAGGGTTCGACGCCTGCAATGGCTGGACCTTCTGGCATTTTGAAGAAGAAGGCTTGCTGAAACCTATCGACGATCTGCGCAAAGTCATCCGCGACGAGATGGCGGCAGCAGGCGCCTGAGCATAATTCTCATCGGACGGCCTCCAGCAAAGTCTGATCATGGAGCGCCCGGAGCGAATGCTTCGGGCGTTTTCGCTTTTATCAGAACGTAAGGCCGAGGGACTTCAGGTCGACGGCGAGTTTGGGTGCACCGGTGAAATGAACGGCCTGCCAGCCGGCAGCTTTTGCGCCGTCCACATTATGCAGCGAGTCATCGATGAACAGCGTTGCCGCCGGGTCAAGGTCGAACGCCGCGACATGCGCGTCGTAGATTTCCCGGTCGGGTTTCAGCATCTTCACGTCGCCCGAAACGGTGACACCCCGGCTTTCCGTCAGAAAAGGAAACCGGACCTGCGCTTCGCGGAAGGTGTCTGAGGCGAAATTGGTCAGCATGGTGACATCGTTCCCCGAGGCGATCAGCCCGCGCAGAATGGCGACACTTTCATCATAGGCATGCGGCACCATGCGCGACCAGTTTTGCCGGAAAGCCAGAATCTGCTCGCGCCATTCCGGGTGGGTGCCGATCAACAGCGCTTCGGCATCCTGCCAGCTGCGCCCGCGATCCTGTTCGACATTCCACGGACCCGTGCAGACCGTTTCCAGAAACCAGCGCCGCCGCTCGGTGTCGGGAATGATGTCGAGATAGGCCAGTTCCGGATCGTAGTGGATGAGAACCTTGCCGATATCGAAAACGACATGTTTGATTGGAGAGATCACGGTTTCTTCCTTTTGGGTTTGCTAGCCTGCTTGAAGGCATCCGGCACCGCTGCTGCGATGGCTTTCTTCATCACAGTGGGCAGGGCTTCTCCCGCGAGTTCGTCGGGTGCCGACCACCAGCCGTTTGCGGCCAAACGCTCGCTCACATTCTCGGCGCGGTAGACCGAGAGGCGCAATTCGAAATGGGTGAAGACATGGGTAATGCTGCCCGCCGGTTTCCATGAAGCCGGGAAGGGGGCCGCGTTGACGGTCGCGTCGCCATCAATACGCGCGGTCCACGGGCTGCCCGGCACTTCCGTCATGCCCGCAAGCAGGCCTTCGCCTTTTCGCTTGCGCAGAAAGATTGCACCGTCTCCGCTCATGGCAACGAAAGCCGCACCAGTGCGGATCGGCTTTTCCGCCTTCGGCGCCTTGACCGGAAATTCCTCCGGGTCGCGGGTGGCGAGTGCGATGCAGTTATCATTGACCGGGCAAATCGCGCAGGCGGGTCTGCGCGTTGTGCAGATCGTTGCGCCGAGATCCATCATCGCCTGTGCAAAGTCGCCGGGGCGGTCTGACGGTGTCATCTCGGCCATCAGGGCGCGGATTTGCGGTTTGGCGGCTGGCAGCGGCGTGTCGATGGCATAGAGCCGCGAAATGACGCGCTCGACATTGCCGTCCACCACTGCGGCATTTTCGCCGAAGGCAATTGCGGCGATCGCTGCCGATGTGTAGTCGCCGATGCCGGGCAGTTCCTTCAGGGCTGCGGCGTTGCCTGGAAATTTGCCGCCATATTGTGCGGCAACGAGGTCGGCGCATTTCTTGAGGTTGCGGGCGCGGGAATAGTAACCAAGCCCGGCCCATGCGCGCAGAATATCGTCTTCGCTGGCGTTCGCCATGGCGCGCACGTTCGGCCAGCGTGCGACGAAAGCGGTGAAATAGGATTTCACGGCCTCAACAGTCGTCTGTTGAAGCATGATTTCCGAAAGCCAGACCCGGTAAGGATCGGGCCGTATGCCGCGCGTCTGTTCTGAGGGCGTCACGCGCCAGGGCAGAACACGGTGATGGCGATCATACCAGCTCAAAAGCTGGCCGCTGCGTGTGGAGCCGCTTTTGGCTTGAGGCGAAGCAGTGATCGGGCGGGCGGTGGAGTTCAAAGTCGCAGCGGCTTTCCAAAAAATGTCACGTTTACTGTAGTTGATAGAAAAAACAGCGATAGTGTAAAGCCAAACATTGTCAGCACTTGGCAAATGGGTCTGGCGCGTTACAAATCCTCCCATCGCGCTTTTGCCGTGGAAAGAGAATCAGTGATTAATTCCGTACCGGTTTATGTCATCAATCTCGCGCGTTCGCGAGACCGATGGGAGCGCCTGCAACAAAGCGCTGACGCGTTTTCGCTCGATCTGCGGCGCGTCGAGGCTGTGGAAGGCAAGCTGTTGCAGCCGGACGAGCTTGGCGATTTCGATGAGGCCGGTTTCCGACGCTGCCATGGCAAAATCGCCATGCCTGCCGAAATTGGTTGCTATTTCAGCCACATTAGCGCGCTTGAAGTCATCGCTGCGGCCCCGGAACCCTTTGCCGTTCTGGTCGAGGACGATGTCCTGTTTACGCCCGCTTTTATGCCCTTCGTTGAAAAAGCGATCCGAATCAGCGGTTGGGATGCGATCAAACTGGTCAATCACCGCACGGCGGCATTCCGGTCTTTCCGTCAAGTCGATGACGAGTTCGCGATCGGGCGTTGTCTGCATGGACCGCTGGGAAGCTCTGCTGCTTATATCGTGACACGGGAAGGGGCTGCGAAACTGCTGGCTGGGATACGCCCCATGCGGGTCCCTTACGATGTTGCACTTGAACGAGGATGGGCTGGCCATTACGAGATTTTCACTACCGACAAACCGGTGGTGGAATTCTCCGAGGTTGCTGTATCGACAATTGCACAGGGCCGTTCAGCTTACGCTAAAAAGCGATTGCCGCCATACAAAAGGCTAACTACGCTTTTTTTCAGGACTGCCGATTATGTCAGGCGAATCGTTTATGCACTTGCGAAGAGGAATCTCAGAGAGGCAACCGATTGAGTTATTTCAAAAAATCCTTTTTAGTTCGCCGCAGGGTAGATCCCTGGATTTTGGGCGTGGCCTCGGCGGCGATGCCTATCCGGGTCGGCCTCGGTCCTTTGATTTTATTCGTCTTTTCTTGCATCGGGATCTATATGGCTTGCGGCCGCCATGCGGTCGCGCGGCTCCATTGCAAGAAATTCTATATTTTCATTCTGCTTTATGCGGCCTGGTCGCTTGGGCTGATCCTGTTTCGCGGTGAACCGTTCAACGATAACCGTCAGATCGGCTATACGCTGCTGATTGCGGTTTTCGCCTTTGCAGGCTCCGGCATGGCTTTGATCCGCGACCCGCTGCGCGCCTATGTGCTTGGCGCGCGCGTCGGCGTCCTCGTCGCCACTATTGCTGCGCTGTATCTGGCGGTCACCGCTGGCGGACGTATCGGGATCGGCGGCAATCAGGCGGTTTTTGCCTTTGTTGTGGGCGTCTCGGCCATCTCGGCAGCGATACCTTTGCGCCAGGCATCGCGCTATCTCCCGAACGGGCCGCACTGGCTCGTGCTTGGTCTGGCGGCGGTTTTGACCTCCGAAACCCGGGCCGTGATCGTGGTTCTGCCTATCTTTGCTGCGATTGAAATCATTTTCTTTCTGAAGCGTTTCAGCATCCGCCAGCAGGGGAGTGTTTACGCCGCGCTGGGCGTTGCTTTGGCGGCGCTGGTTGTCGTCGGTCCTGTCGGCGACATCATTTCGAAGCGCTTTTCGGGCATGATCGAATATTACGACACCGGTGACAGCAAGCAGTGGGAAGACAAGATTTCTGCCGATATTCGTGAGGTGCTGTGGAAAAGCTCCAGCAAGATCATCGTGCAGCATCCGATTGCGGGCATCGGTTCCTATTCCAAAATGAATGAGGTGCGGACGGAAGCGGGCGAACAGGCTCCGATGCTGGCTGGTTTCCGCCATGTGCACAATACTGTTCTCGACGAATTGCTGAATGACGGTATCATCGGCCTGATCTTCATGACCGGTGCCTTCCTGTCCATTTTCGTCTATCTGTGGCGAACCGCAGATAGCTGGGCAATGCGCAGAGCCCTGATCTATTTCGCTATCGTCTCAGGCAGTTACGGCATGCTGCACAATCCGCTGCTGCACGAAGTCACGATTTCGTCGACCATGTTCTTCCTTGCGGCGCTGAATGCAGCCGCGTCCCGCCGGGTCATGGCCGCACGGCGCGCCGGACTTGAAATGTGCGTATTCGGAAAGAAGTCGATTGCATGAAAGCGATAGTAACGGGGGCCGCCGGTTTCATCGGATACCACACGGCGCAACGCCTGCTGGACGAAGGCTGGCAGGTTGTCGGCATCGATAATGTCAATGACTACTATCAGGTCGAGCTGAAGGAAACGCGGCTCGCCAAGCTCCTCGCACGCGACGGCTTTCGTTTTGCCAAAGCCGATATTGCGGATGCGGAAGCGATCAAGACTGCCATTGGCGCGGACAGGGATTCCGATGTGATCGTGCATCTGGCCGCGCAGGCGGGCGTGCGTTATTCCATCGAAAACCCGGCTGCCTATGTTTCGGCCAATGTCATGGGGCAGGTCAATATTTTCGAGACCGCGCTGAAGCTCGGGAAGCGCCCGCCTGTGGTCTATGCCAGTTCGTCTTCGGTTTATGGCGCAAACGAGAAAATTCCTTTTTCGGAAAGCGATCCGGTCAATCATCCGGTATCGGTCTATGCCGCGACGAAGCGCTCGGGCGAACTTTTGGCTTTTTCCTACAGCCATGTGCACAAGCTGCATTCGACGGGCCTGCGGTTCTTCACGGTTTACGGCCCCTTTGGACGACCGGATATGGCGCCATGGCTTTTCACTTCGGCGATCCTGAAAGGGGAGCCCATCCGCGTTTTCAACAATGGCGAGATGCAGCGCGATTTTACGTTCGTGGAGGATATCGTCAGCGGCGTTGTCGGCGCCGTGAAACGCATTCTGGAAAAGCCGGAGGAAACCGCGCCGGTCTATAATCTCGGCAACAACCGCCCGGTCATGCTCAATGATTTCATTGCGGCAATCGAGAAGGCGACGGGTAGGGACGCGATCCGCAGGCTTGAACCGATGCCTGCCGCAGACGTTCCGCGCACCTATGCGGATATCACGCTGGCCGCCCGCGATCTGGGTTTCAGCCCCAAAACGACGCTCGATGAAGGTATTCCTTTGTTTGTGGAGTGGTTTCGCGGCTATAATGGAGCGCGATGAGCGAGCCAAAATCAAAACGCGGATTTCGACCGCTGGCGGATATGACCTCGGGTCTGATGGACCCGATGCTCCAGAAACGTGCGGGCATCAATCTCTCGCTCCTGCAATCCTGGGAAGATATCGTCGGCCCGGCCATTGGCGCCACATCGCGCCCGTTGCGTATTCTCTGGCCGCGTCGCCTGCATGAAGATGACCCGTTCAAGCCTGCCACGCTGATCATCGCCTGCGAAGGTTTTGTCGCCTTACAGATCCAGCACGAGACGGGCGAAATCATCAGTCGCGTCAACGGCTTTCTTGGCTTTTCGGCCATCGGGCGCATCCGCATCGAGCAAAAGCCGCCCGCTATACCGGCCAAGCGCCGGGCCAAGCGGCTTGCTCCGCTGGCCCCTTCGGAAGAGCGCCGGATCGACAAGGCAACGGACGGTATCGAGGATGATGCCTTGCGGGCGGCATTAGCGCGGCTTGGCAAGAATATTCTGGCGGAAAAGCGCAGTTCCGGCAAAAAGACGGATTAAGCTCAGTGCGTTGCCAGAAACTTCCTGCAATTGCAAAAACGCTTAATTGCGATACAAGCCGCCATAAATTTGATGCAAGGCTTCGGCAGTTTGCAGCGAGTTGAAGCAAGAACTGGGCTAGTCGTTCTGCATATGGAAACAATATCGGCGCTCTGCTGACTTTCATGTGAACGATGCGGGTCTGGCGAATATTTCTCTGCCGCCTTAGATTATATATCGAACAACCAAATGAAACAGGACTGGATGATTCGGATGCCTGCAGTACTTAATCGCAGACACGTCATTTCTCTCGCTGGATCGGCTGCTGCCGGCCTGGCTTTTGCAGGAGCTTCTGCAACGGGCGCTCTGGCGCAGGACCGTGCCCCGGAAGGCACTGTCGATGCGGCGAAGATCGCCGAGCCGGGCAAGCTCAAGGATATGGTCTACGGCAAGGCCGATGCACCGGTGACGATCATCGAATATGCATCGCTGACCTGCCCGCATTGCGCCGAATTCACGATCAATACTTTCCCGAAAATCAAGGAAAAATATATCGATACAGGCAAGGCGCGGCTCATCTTCCGCGAATTCCCATTCGATCCGCGCGCAACGGCTGCTTTCATGCTGGCGCGCTGCGCCCCGGAAGACCGCTATTTCCCGATGGTCGACGTGTTCTTCAAGCAGCAGCAACAGTGGGCAACCGCCGAAGATGGTGAAGCCGCCCTGCTGCAAATCGCAAAACTTGCCGGTTTTACACAGGAGTCCTTCAAGGCTTGCTTGACGAACCAGCAAGTTCTCGATGATGTGAGAGCCACGATGGAACGTGGATCGAAGGATTATGGAGTCAACGCGACGCCAACCTTCTTCATCAACGGCCAAAAATACGCTGGAGCCCTTTCGGTTGACGAAATGTCGGCAATCATCGACAAGCTTCTCTGACCCGTTTTCCCGGATGAAAAGCGGACGCATCACTGCGTCCGCTTTTGTCGTTTCTGGAATGGGCGATAAAACTGGGGGCGCTTGCTGATGCGCTTCTCCAAATTGCGCCTTGTCGGTTTCAAGTCCTTCGTCGAGCCGATGGAGTTCGTCATCGAAGGCGGGCTGACCGGCGTCGTCGGGCCGAATGGCTGCGGCAAATCCAATCTTGTCGAAGCTCTGCGCTGGGTGATGGGTGAAAACTCATACAAGAACATGCGCGCTTCCGGCATGGACGATGTCATTTTCTCCGGTTCTGCCACGCGCCCGGCGCGCAATACGGCGGAAGTGACGCTTTTCCTCGACAATTCCGACCGCACGGCTCCCGCGAGCTATAATGACGCCGATGAGTTGCAGGTGTCGCGCCGTATCGAGCGCGAGGCAGGCTCCGTCTATCGCATCAATGGCAAGGAAGCTCGCGCCAAGGATGTGCAGTTGCTCTTTGCGGATCAATCGACCGGCGCGCGTTCGCCGTCCATGGTCGGGCAGGGGCGCATCGGCGAACTCATTCAGGCAAAACCACAGGCACGCCGTGCGCTTCTGGAAGAAGCTGCCGGTATTTCCGGCCTCCATACGCGTCGCCATGAAGCGGAATTGCGCTTGCGTGCTGCCGAGGGCAATCTCGACCGTCTTGACGATGTGGTCGGCGAGTTGGGTAGCCAGATCGAAAGCCTGAAGCGTCAGGCGCGTCAGGCCAACCGTTTCAAGGCGCTGTCCGCCGATATCCGCCGTGCGGAAGCCGCCTTGCTGCATCTGCGCTGGAGCCAGGCCAAAGCGCAGGAAGGCGAGGCACAAAGCGCCTTGTCGGCTGCGACCGCGACTGTCGGCGATATGGCGAAGGCGCAGATGAACGCGGCTCGCGATCAGGCGGTCGGCGCGCATATGCTGCCGGAACTGCGCGAGGCCGAAGCCAAGGCTGCCGCCGCCTTGCAGCGCCTATCAATTGCCCGCACCCAACTGGACGAAGAGGACGGACGCATTCGCGCCCGCCGCGCCGAGCTGATGAAGCGGCTAGAACAGCTGACTGCCGACATTGCTCGTGAAGAGCAGATGGTGCGCGAGAATGCCGATATTCTGGCGAAGCTGGAAGAAGAAGAACAGGAACTGGTCGCCTCCAACGAAGCATCGGGCGAGCGCGACGAGGAATTGCGTGCGCTGTTCGAAGAGGCGGAAATTCGCCTGACCGATAGCGAAGGCGCGCTGGCGCGGGTGACCGCCGAACGGGCGGAAGCGACCGCCGAACGGGCGCAGATCGAACGCGCTTTGAAGGAAACACAGGATCGCCGCGACCGCCTTGCCGTGCAGATGGACGCCATCGAGCGCGATATTGCCACTGTCGTCCAGCAGATCGGCGGTCTGTTCGACCCGGCTGAAAAGCGCATCGTGGTTGATGCCTGTGCGGATGCGCTTGCTGCGGCAGAAGAAGCGGTTGTTGCGGCAGAAGAACTGGTCGCAGGCGCACGCGAAGTCGAAGCGGCAAGCCGTCAGCCTCTGAACGAAGCGCGCACGGAACTGAACCGCATCGAGACCGAAGCGCAGACGCTGGCGCGTATTCTCAATGCTGGCGAAACCGGCCTGTTTCCGCCGGTGGTGGAAGAGCTGCGCGTTGAAAAGGGTTATGAAATCGCCCTCGGCGCGGCCTTGGGTGAAGACCTCGACGCGGCAAGCGACGACAATGCACCGGTCTATTGGGCTTATAATCCGGCACCGGAAGCCGATCCGGCCTTGCCACAAGGGGCGACGCCGCTCGACCGCTTGGTCGATGGGCCGCAGCAATTGCGCCGCAGGCTGGCCCAAGTCGGCGTTGTGTCGGACAGTGATGGTCAGCGATTGCAGGCGCTTTTGCGTCCCGGCCAGCGGCTGGTGAGCAAGGCCGGTGCGCTGTGGCGCTGGGATGGTTACACGGCAAGCGCCGATGCGCCGACACCGGCAGCACAACGTCTGGCACAGAAGAACCGCCTGAGCGAACTGGAGCAGGAATCGGTTGTCGCCCGCAACGGCGTCGATGAGGCCGAACAGGCAGTGCGCCGCGCCGAAGCTTCGGTGCGCGAAGCCGTTGAACATGAGCGTGTCGCCCGCGATCAGTGGCGCACCAATCAGCGCAAGCTGGACGAGGCGCGTGAAGCGCTGGCGGTCGCCGAGCGTGCGGCAGGGCAGCTTGCAACCCGCCGTTCGGCTCTGGACGAATCCAAGGCGCGGCTGGAAGAAAATCTGGAAGAAGCGCAGATCCGCGTCGCGGAAGCGGAAGACCGGCTCGGTGAAATGCCGGATCTGGAGGCCATTGCGCAACGCCTTGCAGCGCTGACGAGCGAAGTCCTCTCCGACCGCACGGCTTTGGCCGAAGCACGCGCCGCTTATGAAGGGCTGCGTCGCGAAGCCGAAGCGCGGTTGCGCCGTCTGGACATGATTGCGCTGGAGCGACGCAACTGGATTTCGCGCGCGGAAAATGCCGACCGGCAGATTGCGTCGCTGAACGACCGTCGCGCCGAGACGGCAGACGAGGCGGAAGGTCTGGCCGAAGCGCCGGACGAGATCGAGGCCCGCCGTCGGGCGCTGTTGAACGAGCTTTCCCTGGCGGATGATCGTCGTAAAGAAGCCGCTGATATTCTGGCCGCGGCTGAGACCGCGCAGGCCGAACTCGACAAGGCCGCGACGCTTGCCATTCAGCATCTGGCATCAAGTCGCGAGCAGCGTGCTCGCGCCGAAGAACGTCTTGCCGCAGCCGAAGAGCGGCGCAAGGACGCGGAAGCCCGTATCGTTGAGGCGCTGAACTGTGCGCCGCATGAAGCGATCCGCCATACCGGGCTGAAGGCCGATGATGCTATTCCTGACCCCGATCAGCTGGAACGCCAGCTGGAGCGGCTCAAGATCGAGCGCGAGCGGCTTGGCGCGGTGAACCTGCGCGCGGAAGAGGAAAGCCAGGAGCTTTCGGACCGTCTCGACGCGATCGTATCCGAGCGAGAGGATGTCATTGAGGCGATCAAGAAATTGCGTCAGGCGATCCAGAGCCTGAACCGCGAAGGACGCGAGCGTCTGCTGGCTGCTTTCGAGGTGGTGAATGTGCAGTTCCAGCGCCTGTTCACGCATCTGTTCGGCGGCGGCACGGCGGAACTGCAACTGATCGAAAGCGACGATCCGCTGGAAGCCGGGCTTGAAATTCTCGCCCGTCCACCCGGGAAAAAGCCGCAGACCATGACGCTGCTGTCAGGCGGCGAGCAGGCGCTGACGGCGATGGCGCTGATCTTTGCGGTGTTTCTCACCAATCCGGCGCCGATCTGCGTGCTGGACGAAGTGGACGCGCCACTCGACGACCACAATGTTGAGCGCTATTGCAATCTGATGGATGAGATGGCGGCTTCAACCGAAACGCGTTTCGTGGTCATCACGCATAATCCGATCACCATGGCGCGTATGAATCGTCTGTTCGGCGTCACCATGGGCGAACAGGGCGTCAGCCAGCTGGTTTCGGTCGATCTGCAAACGGCGGAACGCCTGCGCGAAGCGAGCTAAAAACACAATCTGTGCGGAGGACCGGCATGAGCGGTGATCACGACCACGGAGATGTCAGCGATACGCCGCTACCAAGGCTATGGATCGCGTTTGCTATAACCAGCCTTTTCATGATCATCGAGATCATCGGCAGTTTCGTCACCGGCAGTTTGGCGCTGTTATCCGACGCCATGCATATGGCGACGGACAGTTTTGCGCTGCTTCTTGCCCTGATCGCCATATATCTTGGCCGCCGGGCCGCCGATATCCTTCGCACCTACGGCTATGCCCGGTTCGAAATCCTTGCCGCGACGGTCAATGCACTTCTGCTGCTCGGCGTGGCTTTCTATATCCTCTATGAAGCCTATGTGCGTCTTTCAAGTCCAGCCGATGTGCAATCGGTTGGCATGATGGTCGTCGCCGTGATCGGGCTGGTGATCAACCTGATATCGATGAGGGTCTTGATGGGGCACAAGGATCAAAGCCTAAACGTCAAGGGCGCTTATCTCGAGGTCTGGGCGGATATGCTGGGCTCTGTCGGCGTGATCGTCGGCGCTGCGATCATTTATCTGACCGGATGGGAATGGGTGGATTCGGTGATCGCCATCGGTATCGGGTTCATGGTCTTTCCGCGCACATGGGTGCTGCTCAAGGAATGCATCAATATCCTGCTGGAAGGCGTCCCTGCGGGACTCGACCTCAACGACTTGCAGAAAGCCGTGCTGGCTGTACCGGGTGTGGCGACCCTCCACGACCTTCATGTCTGGTCGCTCACCAAGAACCAGCAATCCCTGACCGCCCATATTGTGCTGGCCGACGGCGCGGAGGGCGAAACCGTGCGCCGCGCGGTCGAGCAGGTCTTGCAGGAGAAATACGATCTCGACCACACCACCTTGCAGATGGAAACAGTCGATCGCGCTTCTGCCGAGCACATTCATTGACGCTCGGTAGTCTACCGCCACAAACGGGTTTTACTGGTCGCTCCAGACTGCGAGTTCATTACCCGCCGGATCGGTGAAATGAAAACGTCGTCCGCCCGGAAAGGCAAAGATCGGCTTCACGATGATTCCGCCAGCTTCCGTCACGGCCTGAAGCGCGGTTTCGAGCCTCAGCGCATAAAGCACCGGCAGCGGCTTTGCGGTTGCTTGCGGGTCGGCGTCAAAGCCGCCATCCAATCCTTCCGAGAAGGCTGAATAGGTCGGGCCGTAATCGGTGAAAGACCAGCCGAAGGCACGCGCATAGAAACTCTTGGTCGCATCAAGCGATCCGTTTCCAGCTGGCATTTCCAGATAGTCGAGCTTGCCCGTGATACGCATGGTCCAACTCCAATATGTTCTTTGTTTGTTCTTATTTTTGCTGTATCTGCCCAGCAGAGTCAATCCGTTATGTGGCCTCCGCGCAGCTATTCCCGCCTCTAATCGATTCTATTGTCGCGGCTTGTCTTTTTTGGTTGGCAGCAGCCTTGCGGATCGCATAAGCAACGGACAGCAGGTTCTGGGAGTACTTGCAATTGTTGCAAGCCTTTTGTGAACCGTTCCTGCATCAAGGGAGGCCATGATGGCGAAGTGGGTGTACACGTTCGGCGACGGCAAGGCGGAAGGTGCGGCAAGCGACCGTAATCTTCTCGGCGGCAAGGGAGCGAATCTGGCTGAAATGAGCAGCCTCGGTCTGCCCGTACCGCCCGGCTTTACGATCACCACCGAAGTCTGCACCTATTATTACGACCATGACCGCAATTATCCGTCCGAACTCGACGAGCAGGTGCGCGCAGCGCTTGTCCATATTGCCAAGGTGACAGGCCGTAATTTCGGCGATGCTGATAAGCCGCTGCTGGTGTCGGTTCGCTCCGGCGCACGTGCCTCCATGCCCGGCATGATGGATACGGTGCTTAATCTCGGCCTCAACGACGAAACCGTGCAGGCCATCGCCCGCGAAGCCGGTGACGAGCGCTTCGCCTATGACAGCTACCGCCGTTTCATTCAGATGTATTCGGATGTGGTGCTGGGCGTCGATCATGGTTTCTTCGAAGAAATTCTCGAAGACAAGAAGGCCGATCTCGCCGTCGATGTCGACACGGCGCTGACGGCGGACGACTGGAAAGATGTCATTTCGCTCTACAAGGCCAAGGTCGAGGAAGAGCTGGGCCAGCCTTTCCCGCAGGACCCGCATGAGCAGCTTTGGGGCGCCATCGGTGCTGTTTTCTCCAGCTGGATGAATGCGCGCGCCATCACCTATCGCCGTTTGCACAATATCCCGGCGGCCTGGGGCACGGCGGTCAATGTGCAGGCCATGGTGTTCGGCAATATGGGTGAGACTTCCGCCACGGGCGTAGCCTTCACACGCAATCCTTCGACCGGCGAGAAGAAGCTTTACGGCGAATTCCTCGTCAACGCGCAGGGCGAAGACGTGGTGGCGGGCATTCGCACGCCGCAGAACATCACCGAAGAAGCGCGCATCGCTGCCGGTTCCGACAAACCGTCGCTGGAAAAGGTGATGCCGGAAGCGTTTGCCGAATTCCTCAAGGTCGCCGACCGACTGGAACAGCATTATCGCGACATGCAGGATCTGGAATTCACCATCGAGCGCGGTAAGCTCTGGATGCTCCAGACCCGTTCGGGTAAGCGCACCGCCAAGGCCGCGCTTAAAATGGCCGTCGAAATGGCTGGCGAAGGGCTGATCACCGAGGAAGAGGCCGTGCTGCGTATCGATCCCGCGGCGCTGGATCAGCTGTTGCACCCGACCATCGATCCGCGCGCCGAGCGTCAGATCGTCGGTCAGGGCCTGCCCGCCTCGCCGGGCGCTGCGACGGGTGAAATCGTCTTCTCGTCGGAAGATGCCGAACAGGCGAAGTCTGAAGGCCGCAAGGTCATTCTGGTTCGTATCGAAACCAGCCCGGAAGACATTCATGGCATGCACGCAGCAGAAGGCATTCTGACGACACGCGGCGGCATGACCAGCCATGCGGCGGTCGTGGCGCGCGGTATGGGCAAGCCTTGCGTTTCGGGTGCGGGATCGCTGCGCGTCGATTATCGCAACGGCACCATGCTGGCTGCCGGCCAGACCTTCAAGAAGGGCGATGTTGTCACCGTCGACGGTTCGAGCGGGCAGGTGCTGAAAGGCGCTGTCGCCATGCTTCAGCCGGAGCTTTCCGGCGACTTTGGCCAATTGATGGAATGGGCCGACCGCCAACGCCGCATGAAAGTACGCGCCAATGCCGAAACGCCTGCGGATGCCCGCACGGCCCGGTCTTTCGGCGCGGAAGGCATCGGTCTTTGCCGCACCGAACACATGTTTTTCGAGGGAAGCCGCATTGTTGCGATGCGCGAGATGATCCTCTCCGACAATGAAGAAGGCCGTCGCGCAGCGCTGACCAAGCTTCTGCCGATGCAGCGTTCCGACTTTGCCGAACTGTTCGAAATCATGAAGGGCCTGCCGGTCACGATCCGTCTGCTCGATCCGCCGCTACACGAATTCCTGCCGCATACGGACGAGGAAGTCGCCGAAGTGGCCAGCTCCATGGGCGTAGACGCGGTGAAGCTGCGCGAGCGCGCCGAAAGCCTGCACGAGTTCAACCCGATGCTGGGCCATCGCGGCTGTCGCCTGGCGATTTCCTATCCGGAAATTGCGGAAATGCAGGCGCGCGCCATTTTCGAGGCTGCCGTCGAGGCAGGCAAGATAACCGGCGAACCGGTGGTGCCGGAAGTTATGGTGCCGCTGGTCGGCCTCAAGGCGGAACTGGATTTCGTCAAGGGGCGCATCGATGCGGTGGCTCAGGACGTCATGAAGGAAGCGGGCGTCAAGATCGACTATATGGTCGGCACGATGATCGAACTGCCGCGTGCAGCTTTGCGCGCAGCGGAAATCGCCGAAACGGCAGAGTTCTTCTCGTTCGGCACCAACGACCTGACCCAGACTACATTTGGCATTTCGCGCGATGACGCGGCAGGCTTCCTCACTACCTACCAGCAGCGTGGTGTAGTGGAGCAGGACCCATTCGTGTCGCTCGATGTGGATGGTGTGGGCGAACTGGTGCAGATCGCCGCCGAGCGTGGACGCAAGACGCGCGACAAGATCAAGCTCGGCATTTGCGGTGAGCATGGTGGCGATCCGTCGTCTATCGCCTTCTGCGAAAAGACCGGCCTTGATTATGTGTCCTGCTCGCCGTTCCGCGTGCCGATTGCCCGGCTCGCCGCCGCACAGGCAGCCGTGCGCAAGGCGTAAAGCCAAAAGAAAGCGCTCCCGAAAAGGAAGGAGCGCTTTCGCTCTGGCAAGGAAAATCCCTATAACAACAAAGTGTTAGTATGTCGGCCCCATTCAGTTGGGTCGGCACACTGGACAATATTGCCCGACGTATTAAAATCCTTCGAAATTTACACTTTCAGAAGAACGGGCCATGCGTCGTTTCATTTCTGCGGCGGGGGCCGCGCTTGTTTTCGCTTGCAGCACGGCAGGCGCTGTCGAGGTTTCACCGCAGGATGCGGCCCAACCGGAAAAGGTTCGGATCGTGGAGCCGCAGCTGCACATCGCACGCGGCGGCAGTGCAACGCCGCAAGTGGCGCTGACGCTTGATGCCTGCATGGGCAAGACGGACCATCGCATTCTCGATACGCTGGTCAAGGAGCGCATTCCCGCGACGATCTTTGTGACCGGGCGCTGGTTGAAACAAAACGCGGAAGCCTTTGCGGTGATGAAAGCCAATCCCGACCTGTTCGCGATTGAGGATCACGGCGCTATGCATGTTCCGGCCATTACCAATGTGCCGACGATGTATGGCATCAAGACCGCCGGATCGCTGGATGCCGTGCGCTCGGAAATCGAAGGCGGATCGACGTCGATTGTCGGGGCTGGTGCGCCAAAGCCGCAATATTATCGCGATGCGACAGCCCGCTATTCGACCGATGCCGTGGCGCTCGCCACAAGCCTTGGCTACAAGATCGGCGGTTATTCGCTGAATGGCGATCAGGGCGCATCGTTGCTGGCGCCGACTGTGGCGCGGCGCATATCGGCGGCCCGCGATGGCGATGTCATCATCTCGCATATCAATCAGCCGACACGGTCGGCGGGCGAGGGCGTTGCCAACGGCATAATGGCTCTGAAGGCCAAGGGCATGAAATTCGTACTGCTGCGCGATGTTGAAACGTCGATGACGCTGAACCCGGTGCCTGCGCACAATCTTCAGGCAGGTGTTCCAGGCGTCAAAAAATCCACCCCGCCGAAATGATCAAGCGCCGTTGGTCTGCTCCTTCGGCGACAGGCTTTTCATGACGGCGGCATAGTTGCGGCCAAGGCTTTCGAAAAGCGCATTCTCGCCCTTCGGCGGTTCGACCGACAGGGTTGTGCCGTCATTGCGCAGCGTGACGAAAATCACCTGATCCTGCGGCTGCCCGGCAATGGCGATCGCGCCGATGCGCTGGGCTTCGCTGGTGTCGAGCGCCGGCATGTTGAACAGAACTTCGCCACCCACACGTTCTGCGGCCTTGGCAAGCGCTGCATCAAACCCCTCGATCAGCACGTCAATGGCCCCGAGCGCAAATTCCAGCTCGACGGCTTCGAGCGTCATCGTACTTGTTTCAAGACCCGTCTGGGCGCTTTCTTCGGCGCTGCCCGACCGGGTGGTGGTGCCAATCCCGTTGGCACTGTTTTCAGGCGCGTGGTTCATTCCGTCCTCTCCGACGAATCCGAAAAAAGCCCCCTAATAATCGATCATGCCCTTCATTAGTAGTTGCTGCAATGCTCTTTTGATTGATTTACCTCGCTTTTTTCTGTTAGGCGGCAATAGTGAGCCAAAAATAGCCTGCACTTCATGCGTTTTTAGTGTTCCGTGATCGCGCAATACGTGTGCTTTTCAGGCAGTAAAGATGATTATGCAAAACTGTACAGCTGGATGTTTTGCCGGGTTCAAATCTCTCTGCTATTCATGAGCGTGGCTGAATGTTGTGGCCGTTTTGGGATTCTGCCGAAAAGTGCTTTGTATTTTTCGGGATGTGCTTCTGGGAACCTGGATGAGAAAACTTCGCTATCAGCGGCGACAGTCGCGTTCTGCGGTCTGGGCCTTGCGGTTCGGGGTCTTCGCTGCCGTATTGCTGGCGCTGGCTTTCGTGCTGCACCGCTTCTGGAAGCTTGAAACGCCTGATTTCGTCCTTGCCGCCGGGTTGAGCGGCGCTCTGGCCCTGCTGGCGCTGATCTGCGCAGCCAAGGGTTTTCGCAATCTCTGGGTCAATGGCGACAAGGGCGGGGCGCGATCCTTCACGGCCTGCGTGTTTGCCTGCATCGTGCTGACGCCGCTCGGTTTGCTGGGCATGCTCTGGATCAGCTCGCCAGCGCTCTACGATATTTCGACCGATTTCGAGACGCCGCCGCAATTTCCCACCGATATGCCCGCCCGCCTGCAATGGATGAACCCGCTGACACCGGCGGTCAGCGGCGATGCGCTGACACAGCTCACCGCCTATCCCGATGTACTGGGCCGCCGCTATGAGGCAGCGCCCGACCGCGTGGCGCAGGGTGTGCAGACCGTGTTGAAGAGTTTCGGCTGGCAGGTGATCGTCAACGATGCGCCGTCGCCGGAGGAAAGCGCCACCCGCTTTGTTGCGACGGCGCATAGTTTCATTCTCGGTCTCAAGAGCGATATCGTCATCCGGCTGCTGGATGAAGGTGAAACCACCTATGTCGATATCCGTTCGCTCTCGCGCTATGGCAAGCGCGATCTGGGGCAGAATGCGGCCTTCATCACCGAATTTCTTGGAAGCCTGGAAGGCGAAGTGAACAAGGCACCTGCGGACGTCGAATAGCGTTGTTTATGCAGGCTGGTAGATGCTTTCGAGCGACGGGTCGCCTTCGGTCACGATTTCCCCGCGCCCGACCAGATCTTCCAGATGCGCCAGCACCGACAGAGCTGCTGCGCCATGCAAGCGCGGATCGGTGTCGCGATAGATCGCCTTCACCATGTCGCCGATGGTGCGGTCGCCTTGCATGATGCGCTGAAAAACCGCGCGCTCGCGCATTTTGCGATGGGCCCGCAATCCGCGCACAAAGGCGGCGGGCTTGGTCACCGCACCGCCATGGCCGGGCAGATAGACATGATCGTCACGTGCCAGAAGCTTTTCGAGCGAGGCCATATAGTCGCTCATTGAGCCATCCGGCGGGGCGACGATGGAGGTAGCCCAGGCCATCACATGATCGGCCGAAAACAGGATATCCGTGCCTTTCAGCTCGAATGCCATGTGGTTTGCGGCATGGCCCGGTGTGTGAAGGCCTTGAAGCGCCCAGCCATCGCCTTCAACGGTTCCGCCATCGGCAAGCACGATATCGGGCGCAAAATCCGTGTCGGCGCTGGCTTCGAGCACGTTCACTTCGCCCGCATGATAGGGGCGGGCGGGCCGGTGCGGGCCTTCGGCAACCGTTTTTGCACCCAGCTCGTTTTTGAGGCGCTCGGCTAGCGGCGAGTGATCACGGTGCGTGTGGCTGACGAAAATATGGCTGACGGGGCGTCCTGCAATGGCGGCAAGCAGAGCCTGATAATGGGCCTCATCGACGGGACCCGGATCGATGATTGCCAGCGTGTCCCGGCCAACGATATAGCTGTTGGTGCCATGAAAGGTGAAGGCGCTCGGATTGTTCACCGTCACGCGGACAATCCCTTTACTTAGCTCAACCGGCTTCCCATATTCAGGAGAGAAACTGCTGTCGAAAACGAGCGCCATGGAAGTCATTTCCAATTTATTTATGGTGTTATTGTCGAAACGGCATAGGCCTTATATAGTGGGATTTCAAACGGTAACTGCCTGATACGTCAAGAATGGACCTGAGACGGTTATGCGTTCGGAATTCGGAAATCGTATTCATCACGGTCAGGAGTTGGATATGCCGCACAGAGCAAAATCACGCGTCGCTACCGCATCGCTCGCCGCCGAATCTCGTCAAACAAGACAGCTCGCCCGAATATTCTCCTTCCTTTCCCTTGGCCTGATCGGCGCGGCGCTCGTTGCGATTGCCGCTGGGGTGAAGGTTGATTTCATCTATATGATCATGGCGGTGCAGGCGGTGGCGCTCTTGGGCATTTCAGCGCTCTACGGCTCTTCAAAGAAAAAGTGAAACGCGCTCCCGCGCAAATATGCAGGGCTTATTTCACCGTGGTTGCGAGAGGCCGGATCATGTCCGGCCTTTATCATATCTGATTGAAACTGCTTCGCGATTGACAAGCGGCGCGGGACAACGCTTTGTCATACTCCAGTACTGTTTTTCGGGAGGCAAAGTTGAAGGTTGAGACGCTCGCGGTAGAGCCGCTGACCAAGCAAGCATTCGCGCCATTCGGCGATGTCATCGAGGTTGAAGGGGCGGAACGGCGTCTCATCAACAATGGTTCGACCGAGCGTTTTCACGATCTGGCGCGCGTCGAGGCAGAAGGTACGCAAGCGCGTGTGCTGATCAATATTTTTCGCGGCCAGTCTTTTGAGCCGCCCATCGATATCATCATGATGGAGCGTCATCCCTTCGGTTCGCAGGCTTTCATTCCGCTGGAACGGCGTCCGTTTCTGGTCGTTGTCGCTGAAGATGCCGGCAGCAAGCCCGCGCGTCCGCGTGTTTTCCTTGCCAATGGCGATCAGGGTGTCAATTATCTCAAGAATGTCTGGCATCATCCGCTTCTGGCGCTTGAGCAGAAATCGGATTTTCTCATTGTCGACCGCGCTGGCAAGGAGGACAATCTGGAAGAATATTTCTTCCCGGATGTCGTTTTCCGCATCCAGTCGGCCAAACCAGTCTGAATATTATTCGAGGGAAACATGGGCAGACTTTCCACACACGTTCTCGACACAGCGCATGGCAGCCCGGCTGCGGCAATGCGCATCGAGCTCTATCGCATCAGCAAGGGCACACCGGAACTGATCAAGCGCGTTGTCACCAATCTGGACGGGCGCACTGATGCACCGCTGCTGACCGGCGACGACATGCAGATTGGCGTTTACGAGCTGCAATTCCATGTGGCCGAGTATTTTGCAGGGCGCGGGGCCGATCAGGCCAATCCGCCTTTCCTCGATCTCATTCCGATCCGGTTCGCCGTGGCGGATGTGGACGGACATTATCACGTGCCGCTGCTCGTCAGCCCTTGGTCCTATTCCACCTATCGCGGCAGCTGATCCGCACTTATCCCCGTGTCGTTCGCCTGGACTAAGCTCTTCGTACCACCAAACATGAGGAGCCGAACATGGATGAAACGCCCAATCTGAAACTTCCCTATATTCTGCCCAGTCAGGCGCAGAAGCATGTCACGCATAATGAAGCATTGCGGCTGCTGGATGCGGTGGTGAATTTAAGTGTGAAATCGCGCAGCCTCACCGCCCCACCGGCAGCACCTTCCGCTGGCGCGCGCTATATCGTTGCGTTGCCCGCCACGGGCGTATGGTCCGGCAAGAACGGCATGGTCGCTTCGTTCATCGATGATGGCTGGCTGTTCATTCAACCGGCGATCGGCTGGCAAGCCTATGTCGAGGCGGAAGCGCAGCTTCTGGTTTTCGATGGAACGGACTGGAACCCCACCGGTGGCGGCGTGCCGGATGAACTGTCCGTATCGATGCTGGGCATTCAAGCGACGGCGGATGCGGTCAATCGTTTCGCTCTTTCGGCGGCGGCAAGCCTGTTCAACAATGCAGGCGCGGGGCATCAGATCAAGGTCAACAAGCAGGCCGCGACCGACACCGCGAGCCTTCTGTTCCAGACCAGCTGGACCGGCTATGCCGAAATGGGCCTGAACGGCAGCAGCGATTTCAGCATCAAGGTGAGTGACGATCTGGGCACGTGGCGTCAGGCAATGCGTGTGGATCGCGCGACGGGCAATGTCGCAATCGGAAGCAATACACCGGTGACGCGTCTTGATGTCGATGGGCCGATCCGGCCTGCATCCTATTCGAAACTCACAATGCCTATCGCCGCGAATCACGGCGCGGGCGCCTTGATCTACGTTACGGATGCGTCGGCGGGCGCGCAGCTTGCCTATTCCGATGGCAGCGCATGGCGCAGCATCAGAACCGGCATCTTGATATCCTGAGTGGTATCTGTCTGGAAAAGCGAAATTTTTCCAGACAGGTCGCCTTTTCCGACGCTTTTATGCCGCACCGGCATATTAATCGCCTGAAACGTGTTCGTTAATCTTATGCAGGCTCAATTCATATGGTTCGTCTGGCGGACTCATGCTAACGGTTGCGGAATAATTCTAGGGGCTTCATCCGTCGGGTAAAAAGAGAGTTTTTTGCTGCCGACAGGAGCGGTATTTGTTTCGCTCTGTCTTGAGAGCAGGATAATGCGCGTATGAGTTTGAGATATCCTTGGCAAAGGCTGGCGCTTTTGCCACGACTGACCAAGCAGATTATTTTGATGCTGAGCGATTGCGTTCTGCTGTTGCTCAGCGCTTATCTGGCATTTGTCATTCGTCTGGGCTTTGTTTTTACGCCCAGCAAGGCACAACTTTTTCTGATTGTCATCGCGCCCATTCTGACCGTTCCGGTTTTCATCCGGTTCGGACTTTATCGGGCGATCATCCGCTATCTGGCGGAACGCGCCATCTGGCCGATCTTTCAGGCGACCGCAGTGGCGGCTCTTTTCTGGGTCGCGCTGGTCTTTCTGATGGAGCTTTACGGCAATGCCGGTCTGCCGCGCTCGGTTCCGCTTCTTTATTGGCTGTTGAGCACGGTGCTGATCACGGCAAGCCGTTTCGGCGCGAAATGGTTGCTGCGCAATGCCGAAACCGGCCGGACTTATACCAGCTCGGCGCTGATCGTTGGCGTCGGAGAGCCTGCGCGCCAGCTGGCGACGGCGCTGCGCAGCCATAGCGATACGATGGTCGTTGGCTTTGTCGATCCGGCAGGGCAGCTCAAGGGCATGGATATTATCGGCCTGCGTGTCTATGGGGCTGAAGAAATGCCTGCCCTTATTGAAAATTACGGCGTCAAACAGGTGCTGGTATCCGAGCCGGGGCTCGATCAGAAACAGCGTCAGGACTTTGCCCGTCTGCTTGGCCGGCTTCCGGTCAATACGCGGATTCTACCCCCGATTGCCGATTTGAGCGCAGGCAAATATCTCGTTTCGGCGCTGCGCAATATCGAAATCGATGACCTTCTTGGTCGCTCGCCGGTGCCACCGGATGCAGAACTGCTGCGTGAAGTGGTCGAAGGTCGCCGCATCATGGTGACGGGCGCAGGCGGCTCTATCGGCAGCCAGCTTTGCCGGACCATCGTGCAGTGGAACCCTGAATGTCTGGTGCTGTTTGAATCGAGCGAGTTCGCGCTTTATCAGATCGAGCGCCAGTTGCGACAAATTGCGTCCTGCCAGATCGTGCCGGTGCTGGGGTCCGTGCGCGACCGCGCTTATGTCGAGCAGGCGCTGCGCAATAATCACATTGACACGGTCTATCACTGCGCTGCCTATAAACATGTGCCGCTGGTCGAGAAAAATCCTCTCATCGGCATTTGCAACAATGTGTTCGGTACGCTGGACGTGGCGGAAGCCGCGCTCGCATCCGATGTCGAGCGCATGGTGCTGATTTCGTCGGACAAGGCGGTTCGGCCAACGAATGTCATGGGCGCGACAAAGCGTTGGGCCGAACTGGTCGTCTATTATTACGGCTTGCTGGCCGCACAAGCGGGCAAGGAAAAAGCCTTTTATTCGGTCCGTTTTGGCAATGTGCTTGGGTCGAATGGCTCGGTTGTGCCGCTTTTCCGCGAGCAGATCGCCAATGGCGGGCCGATCACCCTGACCCACGAGGACATGACGCGCTATTTCATGTCGATCAAGGAAGCGGCGGAACTCATCGTGCAGTCGGGCGCGATTGCCGAATCCGGCGATACGGTGCTGCTGGAAATGGGCGAGCCGGTTAAAATCCGCGATCTGGCCGAGAACATGATCCTGCTGGCCGGACTGACGATGCGCAATGCGGAAAACCCGAATGGCGACATCGGCATTGAAGTGACGGGCATTCGCGAAGGCGAGAAGATGTACGAAGAGCTCTTCTACGATCCGTCGCAGGCGCAAACCACCCGGCATCCGAAGATCATGCGCGCGCCGAAAGGAAACAAGGCGGCCGTTAATGTGCCGGAAAGCCTTCAGCGCCTTCAGGAGGCGATGGAAAGCGGCGATGTGGAAACAGTGCGCAAGGTTCTCTTCAGCGTTATAGCTTCCTGAAACGTCCACGAAAATCCAGCAGCAGCACCAGCGTGGCGACCACTGCGACGAGCAGGAAAGCCACGCGCGTGATCAGATGGTCAAGTGCCAGCAGCGCTATCGCACAGGCAATCAGGATGAGATTGAGAAGCGCCACGTGGCCGACAACCTTCAAAACACTCCATCCGGCGCGCTTGGCGACCTGATAGGCGTGTTTCGAATGGGCTTTTAGGATGTTCTCGCCTTGTGCAAGACGCATGATAATGGTCGAGCCAGCATCCAGAATGTAGTAAAGCGGCAAAATCAAAGCCACGACGATATGGGTTTCCCGCGCCAGCACAAGTAGGGCTGTGCCGGTTAGAAGACCCAGCGGCAAGCTTCCCGAATCACCAAGGAAAATGCGGGCAGGGGGGCGGTTGAAGAACGCGAAACCCAGCAGCGCCCCTGCGATGGCAGCCCCGAGACCGCCGCTTTCCATGCCAGCAAGATCAAGCGCTGCGAGCAGAGCAACGCCCGCCAGAGGGAGCCCCAGTCCCGCAACGGTCAACAGGTCGAGACCGTCCATGAAGTTCGTGACATTGATGGCGACCAGCAGCGCAAGCACGATCAATGCTGCTTCCAGCCAGTGTGGTAGCAAATCGGGCAAAAGCCGGAAGTCAGGTCCTAAGCCATAAAGAACGATGCAGGCAGCCAAGAGCTGCGATCCGAGGCGAATAAGCTCGGAAAGCTCGTAACGGTCGTCCAGCCCCCCGACGATCCACAGCAGCCCCGATGCGCCGACCAGACAGAGCTGCAACCGACTGGCAATTTCCAGATCGGTCCCGAAGATCAGCAACGTTACGAGCACGGCAGGAATAAGCGCCAGTCCGCCGATTTGCCTTGCTGCCACACTATGGTTTGAACGCGAATTCATCCGCGCTGCCAGAAAGGTGGGCGGCAGTAGGCGGGAAAGGACTATGAGACCCAGGCTGCACAGAACGGCACTGAATAAAAACGAGATTGCCAAAAAAAGCATACGGATACCGACTGCAAATAAGACTGATAACAGGGATTATCAGCTTTGCCGGTCAACGCAAATCCCTGCTTGCATTGCGGGTGGAAGAAGTAAGCTGTTGGATCGGCATAGCGCTTGAACTGGTAGTTTATACACCAGCGTGGATTTCGCGATTAGGCGATTGCGCTTGCCAAATGAAGCGGCTATAAGGCCGCGCAACCGATTGCTTCGGTTTGATTTGTTGGGGCGTAGCCAAGCGGTAAGGCACCGGTTTTTGGTACCGGCATTCCCTGGTTCGAATCCAGGCGCCCCAGCCATGAATATAGATTGTTTTATAAACAGTTTGACCTTGTAATTTATGGTAACCGCCAACTGCCGTCGTGGTTGTGTGAGCGGGCGCGACTTATTGAAGCCTTATTCTCCACTCATTCCATGATCGGAATGGTTGACTCTTTGAAAACTATTCCTCTAGTACGCACATCATCTGCGTTTTGGTTTTCATAGTTGTCAGGACAAATTTTGGGAATTTTGCGATTGATGCAGGGCTATCATGCGCGTTGACTCTTTGGAGCAGCACATAACTGTAGACACGATTTCTATTCGCCCCAAGGCAGGATTTTCAGCTGCGTTGGGCGATATTTTTGACGCCATCTCAAAATATCGTTTGGCATTGATATTTGGATGGCAGGATGTCGCGCAGCGTTATCGCCGGTCAAGGGTCGGTGCGTTCTGGCTTACTTTAAATATGGCTGTTTTTATCGGCGCACTCGGAATCATTTTCGGGACGCTGTTTCAGTCTGAAATGAGAGTATTCCTACCCTATTTATGCGCTGGTGTTATTATGTGGGGGTTCATTTCCACATCCCTATCTGAGGGTTGCACGACTTTCAGCGCTTCTGATGGTATCATTCTTCAGGTGAGGCTGCCGCTTTTCACGCATATAATGCGGACGCTTTGGCGCAATGTTATTATCTTTGGCCACAACATTGTCATCTTTCCAGTTGTTGCCCTAATACTAGGGCGCGGATTTAACGCTTATGTGTTTTTGAGCATCCCCGGTTTCCTGCTGGTGTGTCTCAATCTTGCATGGGCAATGCTGATATTGGCTGTCATCTGCGCGCGTTTTCGCGACATGACGCAGGTTATTACAAATATTCTGCAGGTCATGTTCTATGCCACTCCTATCATGTGGATGGTCAAGACTTTACCCGGGCACGTATCGCATGCCTTTATTGACTGGAATCCATTTTATCATTTGATCCAACTGGTGCGTGCGCCTTTGTTCGGCGAAGCGCCCGCAACATTGAGTTGGCTTGTCGCTGGAGGCCTTGCCGTTGTTGGCTGGGGTGTTGCATTGGTATTCTTCGGCAGGTACCGCTGGCGCGTGGCTTATTGGTTGTAAATTCATGACTTTCATCAAACTTCAAAATGCGAGTGTGGAATTTCCTATCTACAACTCGTCCAGCCGTTCCTTAAAGAACCGTGTCCTGAGTGTTGCTACCGGCGGAAAAATCGAGCGCCGAACTGATCGAACTGTTATTATTCGTGGTCTGGACGATGTCACCATAACATTGAATGACGGGGATCGGGTGGGGTTGATCGGCCACAATGGCTCCGGTAAGACGACTTTGCTGCGTGTGCTTTCCGGGATTTACACGCCAACGCAGGGTACTGCGCTGATCAACGGCCATACGATTTCGCTTATTAATATCAATCTGGGTATCGACCCAGATGCGACGGGGCGCGAGAATATTCGGTTGCGTTGCGCGATGATGGGTATGCATCCCGACGAAATAGCTGCAAAAATCGATGACATCTCAGAGTTTTCTGGGCTTGGCGAATTTCTCGAAGTTCCTTTCAGAACCTATTCGACTGGTATGCAATTGCGTCTCGCTTTTGCAGCGTCAACATCGATCAATCCAGAAATTCTGATAATGGATGAATGGCTGTCGACTGGAGATGAAGACTTTAAAGTGCGCGCTAATCAGCGTATGCGCAACCTTGTGGACTCGACTAAAATTCTGGTACTCGCCAGCCATTCGCGCGACTTGCTCGAGAAGAACTGTAACCGAGTGATCTGGTTGGAGCACGGTCGCGTTAAAATGGACGGCAGTACATCTGAGGTTTTGAATACTTATTTCGGCTGATTGAAAAGCAAGGTGACCTTCTATGCAGTTGCTTGAGCCGAACGATCCAAAATAATAAGTTTCCCTGAATGAAGAGTTCTGCGTTCTTGCGTTGCGTTTTGTTACCGATATTCTACCGTAGTATGAATGTCAGGACGATGAAGGTGGTTGTCACGGCTCGTCATTCCATAGTATCTGCCTGACTTCGGAAAGTAGCTTATGGCGCACCTGCGTCTGGCGAGATTGTGGATTGAATATGGCTTATGCACCGGTCCAGCAGCAGGCAGATATCAGCGATAATAATAAAGGTGCGCGTCTGCCGATCGTTGTTGACCTCGATCAGACGCTAATCCTTTCTGATACGCTCTATGAAACGGCGGCGATGCTGTTTTTCAAGCGACCGTTTGCCTTTATAAGATGCATACCTCAGCTTGCGAAAGGTCGGCACTCGCTGAAGGCGGCCATCGCTTCGAAGGTGAATCTGTCGGATGCAGTGTTCCCGATCCGTGAGGATTTGGTTGAGTGGCTGCATGAAAAGGCAAAAGAAGGTCACGAGCTTCACTTGTGTTCGGCTGCGGATCAATCCGTGGTGAACAATGTTGCGGAACATCTTGGAATTTTCAGCTCTGCTATTGGATCAGCACAGGCCAACCTGAAGGGGGCGGCCAAGGCTGAGTATCTGAAAAAGCAGTTCCCGGATGGGTTTATTTATGTCGGCGATCACGCAGCTGATCTGAATGTCTGGAAGGAATCGAGCGGCATTGTCCTAGCTGGAACGAAGCCGGCCGTGACAGCGCGCGCGCATGCGCTGGAAAAGCCGGTCATTGCAAGTTTTGATAATCCTAAGCTCAATCTCAAGGCGTTTCTGAAGGCCATCCGTGTTCATCACTGGTCGAAGAACGTTCTGATGTTCGTGCCGCTCATTCTCGCACACGAATGGACCAATATCGGATTATGGCTTCATGCCGTTGTCGCCTTCGCGTGTCTGCTGGCCGTCACTTCGGCCACTTATTTGCTGAACGATATTGCTGATGTCCATGCCGACCGCCATCATTGGACGAAGCGCAATCGCGCAATTGCCAGTGGAAAGCTGGCGATCAGGTCGGCATTCATACTGGCGGTCGGATTGCTTGTTGGCGGCTTTGCGGTTGCCTTTACGATAACGCCTCGTTTTGGGCTGGCACTGCTTGCCTATCTGGTGATCACCGGCGCATATTCGCTTGGTCTCAAGCGGGTCCCTCTGCTGGATATGCTGATTATCGGTGTTCTGTTTACCCTTCGCTTGGTCATGGGGGCGGCTTTGCTCGCTGACCCCCATCCGGAATGGCTGCTGACTTTCGCGGTTTTCTTTTTCTTTTCGCTTGCGTCCGCGAAAAGACATACGGAAATCGTACGCGCGTCGCTTATGGGTGAGACGAGCTTGAAAAGCCGGGGTTATGAGGTCGAAGATGCGCCTCTTACGCTGGCTATGGGACTCGGCACCGCGATTGCTTCACTTGTCGTGATGATGATTTTCATTTTGCAGGAGCTGCTGCCGAGCAACAGCTACTCGCATCCACAACCGTTGGCTCTTATTCCTCTGGTTCTTTCCATATGGCTCGGACGCATATGGCTTCTTTCGCATCGCGGCAAAATGAATGACGATCCGGTGAGCTTCGCCATTCGCGACCGGACGAGTATAGGTCTTGGTGTCGTGGTTGCGCTTCTCTTCGTTGTTTCGCTATGAGCAGTTTCGTTCCCCGCAGTGATATTCGTTCCTGGGGCGGCACCATACTGCGTGAGCATTCGGTCGCTTCGCCGGCCTGGCGTGACCAACTGCCTGGTCTGATCGCGAGCGCGCACGATTCAAACAGCAGTTTGCTGGCTTGTGGATTGCGCCGTTCCTACGGCGATAGTGGCCTCAATCCGGATGGCAAGTTGATCGATGTCTCCGGGCTGGACCGGGTGATTGCGTTCGATCCAGAGACGCGTCTGTTGCGGGCCGAAGCTGGCGTTTCCTTCGATACCATTTTGAATATCATTGTCAGGCAAGGCTTCTTCCTGCCCGTTACGCCCGGCACACGTTTCGTGACGCTTGGTGGCGCTGTGGCAAATGATGTCCACGGCAAAAACCATCATACGCACGGGACGATTGGCTGCTGGGTACGCCGGTTGGGGTTGCTTCGTTCCGGTGGCACCGAGATCGAACTGGCATCCAATGACAATACGGGTCTGTTTGCCGCCACGATCGGCGGGCTGGGGCTGACGGGCATTATCACGTGGGTGGAACTGGAAGTCATTCCCGTCGACAGTGCTCTGATGGATGCCGAGAATATTCCATTTGGCAATCTGGACGAATTCTTCTCGCTCTCGGCTGAAAGCGAGGAGGGGTACGATTATACGGTGTCGTGGATCGATTGCCTATCGAAGGGCGCCGCCCTTGGGCGAGGAATTTTCACCCGCGGCAATCATGCACCCACCGGGTCGCGACTTTTGGATCGTGGTAATACGCGGTTTACAATGCCGGTTAATCTGCCCGGATTTGCGATGAACCGCTATTCTATACGGGCTTTCAATGCTCTTTATTTCTGGAATGGCAAGCGAAAAAGCGGCAACGCTACAATCCCGGCGCACCCGTTCTTTTACCCACTCGACGCTATCGGTAGCTGGAACCGGATGTACGGGCGCGCAGGCATGTATCAGTATCAATCCGTGGTCCCCCCGGCCAATCAACTGGAGGCAACGCGCGAGATGCTGAAGGCGATATCGTCGAGCGGTCAAGGGTCGTTTCTGGCGGTCCTGAAGACGTTTGGGCGCAAGCCATCGCCCGGATTGCTGTCCTTTCCGCACGAAGGCACCACGCTTGCACTGGATTTCCCGAACAGGGGCGATAAAACGCTCCGGCTCATGGAAAAACTTGATGCGATTGTGCTAGAGGCTGGCGGAAGGCTTTATCCGGCCAAGGATGGACGCATGTCGGCGAAGATGTTTCAGAGCGGGTATCCCGAATGGGAAAACTTCGCGAAACATGTCGATCAGGGGTTCAGCTCTCATTTTTGGGCGCGCGTCGCGAGTTAACATTTCTCGCCAACGCGGTTAGAGATTTCGCGTTCGGTAATGCGTTCGTTGGATGAATTGGGCGGTTCTGAAATCCATTTGGAAAGAACCGATTTGAAAAGGGGAAGTTCTTGCGCCTTATCGTTCTTGGAGCTACGTCGGCTATTGCGATTGCAACGGCACGCCTTCACGCAAAGGATGGCGCAGTTATCCTTCTTGTGGGAAGGGATCAGGTTCGGCTTGATCAGATTGCCGCCGATCTGAAAATCCGTGGCGCCGAGCGGGTTGAAACCGCGATCACGGATCTCGCTGGTCCGCAGGATGCGCAAGCCCAGTTCGATGGTTTTGTAGAGCAGATCGGTGGTGTCGACCAGATATTGCTCGCTTACGGCATCCTCGGTGAACAGGGCAAGGCGGAACGCGATCTGGTCGCGGCAGAAGAGATATTGCGCGTCAATTTCAATTCGGCTGCGGCTTGGACTCTTGCTGCCGCCGATGTGTTTGAGCGACAAGGCCGGGGCACGCTGGTGGTGATTGGCTCCGTTGCGGGCGATCGCGGACGGCGGGCAAACTATATTTACGGAGCGGCCAAAGCCGGCTTGGCTGCATTGGTCGAAGGTATTGCGCATCGCTTTGCCGATAAAGGGCCGCGCGCGGTGCTTATCAAGCCCGGTCCAACCGTTACCCCTATGACCGAGGGTATGGACCGGAAAGGCTTGCTATGGGCAAAGCCGGAACAAATCGCGCTCATTGCCTATAATCGGTCCAAACGTGGCGGGCCTATTGCTTATGCGCCGGGTTTCTGGCGTCTGATCATGCTGATCATTCGCAACCTTCCGAGCACCATTTTCAATCGTATGGATATCTGATGCAAAAGATTGTTATTACCGGCGCGGCAGGGCTGGTCGGGCAGAATTTGATCGCACGGCTGAAATCTGTACCGGGGCTCAAGATAGTCGGTATCGACAAACACCCCACCAACACAGATTTGCTACGCCGCCTTCACCCGGAAGTCGAAGTTATCGAGGCGGATCTGGCGCAGGAGGGTGCGTGGCAGAATGCTTTCGTGGGTGCGGACGCAGTCGTTCTCAATCAGGCTCAGATAGGCGGATTGGTTGAAAAGGAATTCGTCGATAACAATGTCACGGCGACCGAACGGATCGTCGATGCGATGCGCCGACACAAGACCCCTTATTTCGTGCATATCTCGTCGTCAGTGGTTAATTCACAGGCCGATGATTTCTACACCCGGTCCAAAACGACCCAAGAACATTTCATCGACACGGTTACGGACATTCCGCACGTCATTCTGCGACCAACGCTTATGTTTGGCTGGTTCGACCGTAAGCACCTGGGCTGGTTGCGGCGGTTCATGGATCGGACGGCGGTCTTTCCCATTCCGGGCAACGGTGCGTTCATTCGGCAACCGCTTTATGTCGGCGATTTTGCCGCGATCATTATTTCAGCACTGAACACGCGGAAGACCGGTACATTCGATATTTCCGGTCTGGAGCAGATCAATTACGGCGATCTGATCAAGCTGATCCACAATACGGTCAAGCCAAAGGCCCGGATCGTTCATATCCCTTACACGCTTTTTTGGTGGCTGCTGTTCGTGTACGGAAAGTTCAGCAAAAATCCGCCTTTCACGACGAGCCAACTTGAGGCGCTGGTCATACCGGAAACCTTCCCGGTGATTGATTGGCCGAAAGAATTTGCGATTACGGCTACGCCTTTGAAGCAAGCTGTTGAGGAAACTTACCTCAACAAAACCTATAGCACGATTGTTCTGGATTTCTGAGGTGGCGAAATGAGCCGGATAGTTATCATCGGTGCCGGGGCAATGGGACTTGCAGCTGCACATCGTGCGGTTCAACTGGGCCACGAAGTCGATCTTGTCGAAAGCGACAGCGTGCCGGGCGGCATGGCTGCGCATTTCGACTTTGGTGGGCTGTCGATTGAGCGCTTCTATCATTTCGTCTGCAAGTCTGACGAGCCGACATTCAGCCTGATGCGCGAGCTTGGTATCGGCGATAAGATGAAATGGCGTCCAACCACCATGGGCTATTACATCAAGGACCGTATCCATCCGTGGGGCGATCCGATTTCACTGCTGAAATTCCCTTATCTCAGCCTCGTCTCGAAATTCCGCACCGGCTTGCAGATGTTTTTGACCACGAAGGCCAAGAACTTCAAATCTATCGAACACAAGACGGCGCGCCAGTGGCTGGAACAGGGCTCGGGCAAGGAAGTCTACAACACGCTGTGGAAGCGTTTGATGGAGCTCAAATTCTATGAACTCGCCGATGAGATGTCGGCTTCGTGGATTGCGACCCGTGTGCGACGTGTCGGCAATTCGCGGCGCTCTATTTTCCAGGAAGAACTGGGTTACATCGATGGCGGCACGCAAACGCTCGTTGACGCGCTGGTCGATGCTTTCATGAAAAAAGGCGGACGTCTGCATCTTTCCACGCCTGCCGAGCGCGTGGAAACTAAAGACGGCAAGGTCACAGGCGTGCTCGCAGGTGGTCGGGTTTTCCCGGCCGACGCGGTCATCTCGACTGTCCCGACGCCATTTATCTCATCGCTCGTTCCTGACCTTCCGACAGCATCGAAAGAACAATATGATGCTATTCGCAACATCGGTGTCGTGTGCCTGCTCTTCAAGCTGAGGAAAGGTGTCAGCAAGAATTTCTGGCTCAACATCATTGACGAAAAGATCGAAATTCCGGGTCTGATCGAGTTCTCGAACCTGCGTCCTGTCGATGATCACGTCATCTACGTTCCTTATTATATGCCGACGACACAGCCGAAATGGCAGTGGAGCGACGAGCAGTTCATTGAGGAGGCGTTCGCATATATTCGCAAGATTAATCCCAACATCACCCGGGGTGATCTGATCGATGCGACTGTTGGACGTTTACGTTACGCTCAACCGGTCTGCGAACCGAATTTTCTGGACAAGCTGCCGCCGATCCAGACGCCGATTGACGGGCTGCAAATTGCAGACACGTGCTATTACTACCCTGAAGACCGCGGTATCGCTGAGAGTGTTCGCTACGGTCGGATGATGGCGGAAACTGTCAGCAAATGATCGCCATTGCAAAGTCTCTTCTCGATCGTCCGTTTGTCCGCTTTGTCCTATCGGGCGGTCTCGCGGCAGCGGTAAACATCGGTTCACGTGTCTTGCTGTCGGAAGTGACCAACTTCTCGACAGCAATCGTCGTTGCTTATCTGCTCGGCATGACGACGGCATATATTCTGATGAAGCTATTTGTTTTTGAAGAATCTGGTCGTAGCGTCGGGCATGAATACCTCCGCTTTGGACTGGTCAACGCTGTAGCGCTCGTGCAGGTGTGGGGTATAAGTATGTTGTTAGCAAGATACGCATTCCCGGCTCTAAACTATAGTTTTCATGCGGAAACAGTGGCGCATGTAATTGGTGTGCTCAGCCCAATTGCAACGAGCTACTTCATGCATAAGTATTTTACGTTTGCAGGTTAGGGCGCGCGATGGCTTCGATTTACACCCGTTTTATCTTATTCTTTATTATCACGTCGATCATAATTATCGTTAAATTTCAGCCTTTATATTTCCACCCGGTTCTACCGGGATTGGATGGTTCGTGGCAATCGGCTCTGGCTTATGGAGCAGATAAGAGGCTTCTTTTTGGTAAGGATATCGTTTTTACCGGCGGCCCTCTAGCGGGACTATATAATCGACAGTTCGAAGCGAGTAATGCATATATATTGGCTGCCGCGTCCTTATCTGTAGTTTTTTTTATTAGTTTGTGTTTTTCAGTTTTCCTTGCGCGGATGAGAAGTATTCTTACTGGTGCGGCTGTTCTTATAACTCTAAGCCTCTCTTTGTTTCTGACGTCCGACGTAATGTTTATGATCGTGCCGCTTCTAGCGGCGTTGTATGGCATCTGGGGCGAAGAAAACAGCAAGAGATTAGTAGTCGGTTCCGGAGCATTTCTGTCTGGAATTATCGTATTAGCAAAGTTCTCTGTATTCCCAATCGCTATACTTTCTATGCTTGCATTGGATGTTTTGGATCTATTACGCAGAAGAATACCTTTGCATCTGGTTGTTTTTGCCGGTGGTTTGATTCTGGCATTTGTGCTGGCTGGCCAGCCTCTGGAACAGTTGCCGAGTTTCATCAAAAGCAGTCTGGAGGTGTCTAGCGGATATTCGTCGGCAATGAGCTTGCCAATCCAACTACCGGACCCTTTTGTCTGGCTAGCAGTCGCAACTCTGTTTGTGGGAACCCTCCTTTACGAAAGTTCTCGTCACTGGCATACCGAGAGCCGTTACAAACTTGTCGCGCAAGTTCTTGTCATATCGGGCTATTTGTTTGTAGCGTTCAAGGCCGGGTTTGTCCGTCATGATCTCCATATGCTGATCGCTTGGACTGCTTTGATCATAGTAATACTGGCTGTCATTGCAGCCCAGCCTCGGAAACAAAGCAGCCGTTGGCTTTTGGCTGGCCTTGCATTTGCCTGTCTAATTCCAGGGCAGTTGGCCTTATACAAAGTTTACCGAATTCTTCCTTTCACTGCCGTTGTCCAGTTGCCTGACACGTTAAGGCGAGAAGCGTCGGAACTATCAAGCTTTGCTCTGTCACCGTCGAACTGGAAGAAGAGGCTGGTTGAGCAAAATGTGGCTTCTTTGGCTTCAATCAAGGAGCAGAGGCCGTTACCACACCTGTCCGGTTCGGTAGATACGATTCTGAACGATCAATCTTCGATCATCGCCAACGGGCTTGACTATCGACCGCGCCCAACACTGCAAGAATATACAACCTATTCGCCATCTTTGATCGCTCGGAATCGTTCTTTTTTTGAGAGCGATCAAGCGCCAGACTTTTTATTCATGGCGCCGGGATCTATTGACCGGCGGCATCCCGCCTCGGTCGAAGGGGCTTTGTGGCCATTATTCTTCTCAAAGTATCAACCTTATCTTATTGAGGCGGACTATCTTGTCTTACAAAAACGCGCTCTTGCGCTGGACAACATAGAAACGAATGGCGGGCCAATTCACGCACGCCTGAATGAAGAAGTGCGCCTCCCTGATATGGCTGGACCGGTCATGGCCTCGATAACGATAAAGCCGACGATCATTGGAAAATTGCTGAATGTTTTCTATCGTCCGCCGTTGACCGAGCTCGTGATTTCATACCATGACGGGTCGGTAGAAACCTATCGTGTCATTCCCGGAATGCTGAGTGAAGGCCTGATGGTGTCACCATTGGTAAAGTCGCCGTCAGATTACTTATTGGTATCTACAGGGCATTTAGAAGCTGGCGCTTTACAGAAGGCCAAGAGTGTAATGGTCCGTGCGGGCTTTGGTGGAATACTCGCATACCGCTCAGATATTGATATCCAGTTTTCGATTCTGGATAATAAAGCTCTCCGTGATGGCTATAAAGGCAAGCTTGCTGATTTTTATTTCGAACAACAGAAGAATCTGAGCCTACTCCTAGAGAACAATCCAATACACGACCCAACAGTCATAAAGGTACCAGAGGGATTGCTGGCCCATGCTCCGACGATTTTGAATCTCCCTGTGAGCAGTTCTCGCCGCCTGGATATAAGTTTCGGTATACGGGAAGGAGCATGGCGGGACGGAGGCCAAACGAACGGTGTTTGTTTCAGTGTTCAAGCCGCCTCTTCAAAGATCTTTGAGCGCTGCCTGAAGCCTGTGGAGAACGAAGCTGACCGACCGGAGCAGAATGCAACGGTTGAATTGCCGAGCGGTACCGAAGCAATTTCATTGGAAACATCTTGTATCGGCGCTTGCGCTTGGGATTGGAGTTATTGGGCAAGGGCTGTGCCGAGACCTTAGTGTTTTATCGTTATTGAGCATATAAAGTCAGTGCACCGCCGGGCAAAATGACATGTATCCGTTTTGGATAGGCAATGCGACCATTACTTTTGGAGTGTTAGTTGTAATGTCAACGAAATATGCATGTGCAGAGTAATGCATATCTTCCCTGCAAAAAGGGCAGCTTTTCTGTCCGGGATTCTAAATCCCGTGCGACAGTTTTTTACGCTTTGTAAATAAGGACGGATACGTGTTGGTTCGCTCTACGGCAAGAAAAATTTCGTTAATTCTTATTTTCGTATCATGTTCTTATTCCATAATAAGATCGGCAATATTTGTTCATAACTATTATCTTGGACCAATTTATTGGGATCAATGGGAGTTTGTTAAGGACATAAAAGAAAACGGAAGCAATATATTTTCATTGGATTATATTTTCCTTGCTCATAATGAACATATTATCGCCACAACAAAATTTTTCTTTATATTAGATTATCTATTTTTTAAATTGACCAATGGGCCTCTGGTAGCGCTTATTTTTTTTCTCGCATTCATTATAGCCGGCTCAATCTCGCTTTTGGTATTCACGGGAAGAGTTAAAGGCGTCCTCTGTTTTGCCCTCTGCTTTGTTCTGTTTGCTTCCGGTGTTTCGCTTGCTCAGCATGAGAATCTCTTATGGGGATTCCAACCACAGTTCTATCTGGTCAGCCTAACGGCAGTTTGGGGTGTTTTCGCTGCATTGAAACTGGTTGAAAGTCCGGCCAGATCCAGACAACTTTTCTGGTTTGTTGCTTTATGTCTCTTCACGTTTCTAAGTATCTTCTCGATGGGAAATGGTATCGCATTGCCCGTATCCATTGGTCTATTCCTGGTTTTCGTTAGATGGCGTCATTGGCCGATGCTCGCGGGTTATTTGACGATCTCGGCGCTTTTCATCTGTATAGATTTATATTTGACTCGCCATTCTTTGCCGGTAGGAGGCTTGGGTCAAAGGGCGCCATCAGATGTGCTCCTTTTCTTTTTCGCAATGATTGGTGGTGCCCTTACCGGCAGCCTTGACACTGCATACAAAATCGGGATCGGCATATTTCTGATCTATGGTTTCACATTTATTAAACTGATCGCGGCGCCTTGGTCTAAGCGCCAAGATATTGATCGGGGTGTTGCTGCCCTCGTAGCTCTTGCAAGTTTCTTTTTTGCGGCGGCGCTTGCCACTGCCTGGACCAGAAGTCCGCTGGGTAGTGGGGCGGCGTTGTCATCGCGCTATAGCACCCCTATGCTTCTTTTGATTATGACTTGGGTCTGTATCTGGCTGCGCGAAATTCTTGTTCGGAAGGATGATAAAAATTTCGGCCTGATCGCTATATTGATGGTCATGGTTGCGATTGTAGGAACGTCTACGATGAGCGAAGAAAATGCGATCCATTTTTCTAAAGCGCAAACGCGCGCCGCATATTTCGCATTGTCTCATGTGGACTCAGACGAACAGCTTCTGAAACTATATCCAGACGCGAAAGCCATAAGAGCTGAGCTGAATTGGTTGCGGCAAAACAACCTTAATATTTTTGCCCGAAACGGCGGAATTGATACCCCAACGATAACCGAATTGTTAAGCGTCCAAAATCTGGGTAACGACCGTATCTGCAGGGACTATGCAATCGAAAGTATCATGCAAACATCGTCAGGCCAGTTGCAGTTGGTCGGTTGGATAACTGATGCGCAGAAACACACACCAGTTTGGGTGTTGGCATTCGACGGACAAGGCAATCTGCTGGGCTTTACCAAGCCGCTGGAGGATCGTCCTGATATTACTGCTGCCGTAGGTGCAGAGGCAGGTTTCAGGGGAGTCATCTTGCCAGTGAATATGAACTCTTCTGAGCGCCGCAATGTGGAACTTCGGGTCATTTCAACCGACCGCGATAAATCCTGTAAAATCGCCAATTTAAAAATGACTGGCTAACGTTGACTTCTTGGCGCAGGCGCGTTCAACCAGACGTGCCTGCAACTTTTGAAAATGGTTTTTGCCAATACACTGAGCCCCAATCAACCCGGGACAACCAACTTGAGCATTTCACAATGCTCGAAGGCGTGGCGGCCAGGCTAAAGAGAAATCTTCGCGATCCCGAGCTAGGTTGGGATTGTATGCTGGATCGTTCCAGTAGTTCGTGGCCCAAGTCTGTTCCATGTACCGGATTTCGCCAAGAAAACGCTGTTGCTTCTCAGGAGTTGTCTCCATTCCGCGGGTCGCAGATTCGTGATGGTACAACTCCGCATAAGGTGTCCATACATTGCGATAACCAGCAGCGCGGATTTTAAGACAGAAGTCCACATCATTGAAAGCAACGGTCAGTTCCTTTTCATTCAGTCCGCCGACCGCATTGTATACATCTTTGCTGACGACGAGACAGGCTGCGGTTACTGCGCTTAAGGTCTGGATCAACTGAGCGCGACCGAAGTAACCGAGTGAATCGCGTCGCAGGCCTTTGTGAGAATGGCCTGCGACGCCGCCTAGTCCAATTATAACCCCACCGTGCTGCAGAGTATCGTTGGGATACCATAGGCGAGCGCCAACCGCTCCGACGCCAGGTTGTAATGCGATGCTCATCATTTCGGACAGCCAGTCCGGCGATATCACTTCGATATCATTATTTATAAGTCCAACATATTCGCCATTCGCTTGCGCTACGGCATTGTTATTGAGAGCAGAATAGTTAAATGGCCGTTCGTCACGCAAAACTCTTATGCGATCATGTTTCTTCAGCATTTCGAAGTATGCAAGCGCCTCGGGTTCGTCGGAGTTGTTGTCGACGATGATGATTTCATAGTTTGGATAAGTCGTCTTTTCCACAATGCTATCAATGCATTGCTTCGTGAGTTCTAAACCATTCCTCGTTGGTATAATCAAACTGACAAGAGGAGTGTCTTCGGGTATGGCGTAGTGTACCCGGTACATACCGAAATCAAGCAGTTCAGTTTTAGCCTCAATGCTGGTGCGTTGAAAATGATCATCTAATGTTTTTTGTCCAGCAAGGAGAGCATAGTTTTTATTGCTTCCAGCTTGAGCGGTGCTCTCTGCGTGGCTCCGCCAGTGATAAAGTACCCTGGGAACATGGACGATCTGATTGGCGCTGAGCACCTCAGTCATACGCATAGCCAGATCATAATCTTGGGCGCCTTCATACCCCTCACGAAAACCACCGAGCTGCTGAACAGTTTCGCGATGATATACCCCAAGATGGCAAATCATATTATGCGATAGGAAAAGGTCTGGGTTCCAGTCGGATTTGAAATATGGATCAAAACGCTTACCCGTTTCATCGACCTTGTCCTCGTCGGAATAGATTAGCCGAGCTTCGGGGTGCGCCGTGATCGTCTGGGCGACGTAGTATAGTGCATCTTCCGGCAGAAGATCGTCCTGATCCATAAGTGCCAGCCACTCGCCGGTGGCTAGCTCAATCGCGCTGTTTGAAGCCTCAGAGATGTGACCGTTTTGCGGGCGAAAAACGACGCGTATGCGCTCATCACGCTTTTGAAGTGCTTCGAGTTCGCCTTTGACGTCAGGATTGGAAGAGCAATCGTCTGCAATACAGAGTTCCCAATTATCGTATAGTTGGCTGCTGACAGAATTGATGGCCTCATGCAGCCAATTCAGATTTGGATTATAGACAGGCATCACTATCGAGATTTTGGGTTTGACCGCCATGCCTTTTATGGCTTTCCGAATTTTCTTACGGCTTGTTCCATCAATCGAACTGTAGAGGCGTACCCATTCCGAGTAGTCGTTCCTGTCCACGATTTTCCCGTCTACGGAAACCTGCACTTGGTTCCCTGGAGTATTGGCGCGAATCCACCGACGTTTGAGACCGGAAATCCCTTCGTCCCTGAGCGTCTCATATGCTTTACAGCTGAATGATTTCAAACCGCCAGCGCGACGGACAACACTCGGCATCGCTTTTGTGATATGCACAGCACGACGACCCTGTCGACCGAAGTATCTATACGGTTTCGTCATCCGCCAGCTTTTTGACGTCAAGATAGCTTTGTTCTTCTCTCGTTCGGCGGCAAGTTCATTAAGAATTTGTGCATTCTCAAAACTGTTATGCTCGAGATTATTCTCTAGTTCGGATATTTTAAGTTCATAACGTTGGCTGATGCCTGATTGCTGATTTTGCCAGTGTTCGGAAATAGCAATCTTTTCTGCCTCATATTTGTCTTTGATGATGCGCCCGAGTTCAGATGCGTTGGTATGGAACTTTTCTATATCGCTGGCAGCCAAGCCGCATTCCCGAAGGGCCGATTGGGTGTGATGATTAGCTACATCCAGTTGATAAAGAACGGAATTTAAGTGTCCAAGGCGCGCGTAAGTCTCACGTGTGAGCTGCATTTCCTCGAGGTTAGTATCGTTCAGCTTTGGTAGAGTCCGTGGCGCATTCTTACCCCACATAAGGACCCCGAGACCATTACCATGGTAGAACTCGAAAGTCGGGTATTGGGATTCAAGTTCTTTCCAGAACTTCCAAACACCAAAATCGGTATGCTGGACGCGCGTGTCGTGAAAAAGCACGACACTTCGATCAGAAAGTACAGTTTTCCAGTTTTCGAAATCCTCGACGACGTCTTCGTATCTATGGCGTCCGTCTATGTGCAGCAGGTCAACGGAGCCATCTGCAAATTGAGACCGGGCTTCGTTGAAAGTCGATCGTATCAGAACGCCAATACCTGGATATTGAGTACGCAGTTCTACTTCTAATGCGTCGTAGACGTCGGTAGCGTAAAATCCTGCATGCTCATCGCCTTGCCAGGTATCGACAGCGAATATCGTCGTATTCAATCCTGCCGACTTCGCAGCCTGGCACATTGAAAGAAAGGAGAAGCCGTTATGAGTACCTAGCTCAACGACCGTCCTCGGCTTCAGAACGTCCATAAGCCAAAACGCAAATGGTGCGTGTTCAAGCCAAGCTGACATTCGAATATGGTTAGAGGGCATGAGCGATTTGGAGTTAAAGTACATCAATTCCTCTATGTGTCAGCGAAGTGATCTGAAACTGTAGTATTGAGCGATGTTAATTGCGTTGTTTGGCTATTCTTAGATCAGACGAAATCCGTTATCTCGATAAAATTTTATGCTCGATCTGAAAAATTGCCATATATGCCAATGGCCTTTTTTAGCGGCATGCCCGCCCATATGGATGATTTCGACGCTCGGGACGTAGGCAATCTTTGAGATTCGGCTTGATCTCACAGATAAATCGAAATCCTCGAAATAGAGGAAATATTCGGGGGCAAAGCCGCCCGTTTTTGTGAGTACATTGCTACGAAAAAGCATAAAGCAGCCGCTCACAATAGGTG